>PMCB01000048.1 GCA_003153955.1 Dehalococcoidia bacterium
GCCATGATGTAAATCCTCCTCAGGAGAACAGTCTTATTTCTTGATTTCCATGGGTTGGCCGCAGCATGTAATTGTGCCGCCGCCTGCCTTGGTTACGATGAATTCGCTGCCGCATTTTGTGCAGTGATATCTTTTTCCGATCTGATTTGCCATTTTATATCACCTCTTGTATAACATTCCTCTACTTTCATTTAAGCACTTCTAAAAACTAACGTCAAGGAAGGGAAGGCTATTCCCCCATCACCTGCACTACCACCGTCCTGGTTCTTGGACGGTTATCGAAATCCACCAGGATGATTTGCTGCCATGTCCCCAGTGCCAGGTTTTTGTCCGTGAATGGCACGGTCAACGAAGCCCCCAGCAGTGAAGCCCGCACGTGGGCGTAGCCGTTGCCGTCGCCCCAGTGTGCATCGTGGGCATAAGGGATGTTTTTCGGGGCTATTCTTTCCCAAAGTTTGCCTAAATCTTCAATTAAACCCGGCTCGTACTCCACCGTGGTTATCCCGCAGGTGGAATGTTGGACAAATACCATCACGATACCGCCCGTAATTCCCGATTCAGTCAAGTGTTTCTGCACCTTTGCCGTGATGTCGATAATTTCGCCGTCGCCTTTTGTTTTCAGACTGAGTTCGCCCGTATAAATCATAATGCCACCTCAAAATTGCATTTAATCATATTTTACTATTTTTTAAATTAATGCAAAGTTACCAGAAAGAGCACTTATCGGATATGATATATTAAAGTAATATCATTTTGCGGCGAGGTCGGAAGAATAATTGAGAAAGTATTATATATTAGTAACGTTATTTTCCGTTTTGATTCTGGGGCTGACCTGCGGGTGTGTTTCCGGTAATACAACTTTATCGACAACAACCTCTACTTCAACTACATCCGCGATTACAACAACCTCAACTAACCCGCCTTACGATGAAGCTGAAGTCACTCCGGGCGGTTGGAGATACCGCGCGGATTTTACCCAATATAATTTGCCGCGTGTCCAGCAGGATGACGTAATCATTGGGGTTGTGCCAAATCGGTGTGAAATAATTTACCGCAGCAANNAGGACGAATATATTTTTTATCACGCTGCTCGATGTCAGCAATATTGCGCCCTCAACCTCAGTCACTCCGATTCAGGCGAATCTTACTGCCGTTAATCTCCCCGCCGGCTTGATTTTCACCTCGGACGGAGAAGGGACTGAAAGCGACCCCTGGAGGTCATGCCAGGTATTAACCCATATTCAAATTGATAAAAGCCTGAAACCCGGAGGATATTCTTTCCAGTTTGATGTGAATATTAACGGGATTGATTACGGGCGGATTCCCTGCGCAATTGAAATCGTGCAATGACGCTCTTTCTAAATCCTTGCCATCTCATCCCAGATGACTTCATTCAAATCAAATACCGGGCCGTCTTTACAAACCTGTTTCAGCCCGCTTTTTGTTCGGATAGTGCAGCCGTAGCAAACGCCGAGGCCGCAAGCCATCCGCATTTCCAGCGAAATCGAGACCGGTTTGCCTGTCAGCTTTAGTCTGGTTTGATTTTCAGCCAGGTATTTCAGCATCGGCATCGGTCCGCAGGCGACGATAACATCCGCGGTCGTTGCGAATGAGGGAATTAAATCGGTGACAAAACCTTTATGCCCGGCGGAGCCGTCGTCCGTGGCCGCGGTCAGGCTGATTTCTTTCGGCAAAAGTGCTTTCGGATATAGTTTCGAGGCGGTCGCCGCGCCCTGTAATACAATAATCTGGCGGCACCACGGCTTAACTTTCTCCGCCAGGAAACGCAGCGGCGCAATTCCGATACCGCCCGCAATAATCAGGTAGCTCAATGTCCCTGCCGGCATCGGGAAAACCTGAAAACCGTTTCCTATCGGCCCGAGGACATCCAGCTTACTTCCGTTTTGCAAGTGTGTCAGCCGTTCTGTGCCTTTTCCGACCACGGCATACAATAAAGCAAATCTGTCATCCTCGACGCTGTGGATGCTGATGGGACGGCGCAGCGTGTTTTCTGTGCCGCAGGCCACCATCACAAACTGGCCGGCTTGTGCCCGGCGGGCGATTTCCGGCGCCTGGAGCCACATCAGGTAAATCCCCGGCATCAATTCGATGTTTGATACTATTTCACAGTCTTCGCGGTTCACGGCTGCCTCCTGTTGCGGTAGGACGCGAGCGGCTGCACATGGTAATCGTGTTTGTCCCTGACCAGAATGTCGATGGCGGCGCGGGCGGTATCCAGTGAGGTGAAACAGGGGATGCGGCGTTCGGCAGCAGTTCTGCGGATGGCGAAGCCGTCCCTCATTACCGTTCCGCTGCTGGTCACAGTGTTAATCACACCCTGTATGTTCCCGCCAATGATGACATCCAGCACGTTGGGATGGCCTTCAGCTAACTTTTTGGTGGTCATTGTTACAGGCAAGCCCATCGCGCTAAGCATCGATGCCGTGCCTTCGGTAGCGTATAATTTATAGCCGATACCGGCCAGTTTTTTAATAATCGGCACTGCTTCCGGTTTGTCCCGGTCGGAGATACTGAGCAGGATCCCGCCTTCGCGCGGCAGCATTAAACCGGCGGCAAGCAGCGTCTTCGCCAGCGCTGCTTCGAACCGGTAATCGATGCCCATCACCTCGCCGGTGGATTTCATTTCCGGCCCGAGGTGCGTATCTACCCCGACCAGCTTCGACATCGAAAAGACCGGCGCTTTAATGGCAACAAGGTGCTGCCGTTTGTACATGCCGGTCTCATAACCCTGCGCTTTCAAGCTGGTGCCCAGCATCACTTTTACCGCCACTTTCACCATCGGCACACCGGTGACTTTGGAGATAAACGGCACCGTGCGGCTGGCCCTGGAATTGACTTCAAGGACGTAAACCGCCGCGCCGCCGAGCGGATGTTCCGGCATGATTACGAATTGGATATTCATCAGACCGATGATGTGCAGTGCCAGACCGATGCGCACCGCGTAATCGGTAATCGTGTCTATTTCCGCTGTTGTCAACGTTAATCCAGGGTAAACGGCCATCGAATCGCCGCTGTGTACGCCGGCGCGCTCCAGTTGTTCCATCAGGCCGGGAATCAGCACGGTCTCGCCGTCGCAGATGCAGTCCACTTCGGCTTCTTTGCCTTCCAGGTATTTATCGATTAATACCGGGTGTCCGGTATTCAAATCTGTAGCGATGCTCATGTAATGCGATAGTTCGGAAGCGTTGTGCACGATTTCCATGCCGCGCCCGCCGAGCACATAGCTGGGACGTACCAGTACCGGGTAGCCGATAAGTTTGGCTACTTTCAGTGCTTCTTCAATGCTCGTGACACCGGCTCCGGGCGGCTGTGGGATGCCCAGGTTGCCCAGAAACTGCTCGAAACGGCGGCGGTCCTCCGAAAGGTCGATGCATTCGGCGCTGGTGCCCAGCACCGGCATACCGGCCCTAGCCAGCGGATCGGCCAGGTTAATTGCGGTCTGGCCGCCGAACTGCACGATCGACGGCGTGTTTCCGTTTCCGCCGTCGGCGTTATTCGAGTTTTCATTATCCAGGATATCGCGGATGCTCTCTTCGTCCAGTGATTCGAAATAGAGGCGGTCGCTGGTATCGAAATCGGTGGAGACGGTTTCGGGATTGGAGTTGATCATGATGCTCTGATAACCGGCCTCTTTAAGCGCCCGGGCTGCGTGCACACTGCAGTAGTCGAACTCGATTCCTTGCCCGATGCGGATCGGCCCCGAGCCGATGACGACGGCCTTTTTCCGGTCGACGGCAATCGCTTCATTTTCTGTTTCATAAGTGCTGTAAAAATAAGGCGTGGCGGCATCAAATTCCGCCGCGCACGTATCAACCATTTTGTAAACGGGTTTGATTTTCCATTCCTGCCGCATTTCCCTGACCTGTTCCGGCAGCCGGTCGGCGAGTGTGCCGATCATTTCATCGGAGAAACCGCACTTTTTGGCCTCCCGCAGGAAATCGGGGGTCAGCGGCTGTGACAAAAGGCGTTTTTCCATGTTGATGATATTCACCATTTTATCCAGGAACCACATGTCGATATTTGTTTTATCATGGATTGCCTGCGGGGCAATACCGCGCCGCAAGGCCGCCATTACCGCCCACAACCGCAAATCCGTGGGTTCCAGCGGATAGGTATTGATGTCGGTGCCGAGAGTCCATTTCCGGTCTTCCCAGAGAAGTGTCTTTTTGCCGAATTCCAGGGAACGTACCGCTTTCTGGAAAGCCGCTTCAAAGGTACGGTCGATGGCCATCACTTCCCCGGTGGCTTTCATCTGCGTGCCCAGCAAACGGTCGCCGCTGGCAAATTTATCAAACGGCCAGCGCGGGATTTTCACCACGATGTAGTCGAGTGCCGGTTCGAATGCCGCCATTGTTTTGCCGGTGACCGCATTGGGGATTTCATCCAGCCGTTTGCCCACGGCGATTTTAGAAGCGACGCGGGCGATGGGGTAACCCGTCGCTTTACTGGCCAGCGCCGAACTGCGGCTGACACGGGGATTGACTTCGATAACATAATATCGTTCGCTCTTCGGGTCGAGGGCATACTGCACGTTGCAGCCGCCTTCGATACCCAGTTCGCGGATTATTTTCAAACTGGCGGTGCGCAGCATCTGATATTCTTTATTCGTCAATGTCTGGCTGGGCGCCACGACAATACTATCTCCGGTGTGAATGCCCATCGGGTCGATGTTTTCCATATTGCAGATGGTAATGCAGTTATCGCCGCCGTCGCGCATTACTTCATATTCCAGTTCTTTCCAGCCGGCCACTGATTCCTCAACCAGAATCTGGTGAATCGGACTGGCGGTTAACCCGCTGTTTAATACGATTTCCAGCTCTTCCCACGTGTGGGCAAAACCGCCGCCCGTACCGCCGAGCGTATAGGCGGGACGAATGACTACCGGCAGTCCTATTTCTTTGGCTACGCGGCGGCCTTCTTCCATTGTATTCACGGTCTCGCTGCGCGGCACCGGTTCCCCGATTTTAATCAGCAGCTGTTTGAAAAGTTCTCGGTCTTCGGCGTTGCGGATGGTCTGAATCGGTGTGCCGAGCACGCGGACGTTGAATTTATCCAAAACCCCGGCATCGGCCAGTTCCACGGCCAGGTTCAACCCTGTCTGTCCGCCGAGCGTCGGCAGCAGTCCGTCGGGACGTTCTTTTTCAATAATGCGTGATATTACTTCTACCGTCAACGGTTCGACGTAAACTACGTCGGCAATATCTTCATCGGTCATAATCGTAGCGGGGTTGGAATTGACCAGCACGGAAATGACGCCTTCTTCCCGCATCGCTTTGCAGGCCTGCGTGCCGGCATAATCGAATTCTGCCGCCTGCCCGATGATTATCGGCCCCGACCCGATGATTAAGACTTTCCTGGGTTTATTTTTTATCGTCATGTTATTCCTTTTACAATTTCTGTCTCCCTCCCTCTCAGGGAGGGATTAAAGGAGAGTGATAATTTCAAATTTCATTTACCACCCTGAACGAAGTAAAGAGTCTCCATGCCCACTAAATAGAGATGGAGATTCTTCGGGTACTTCGTATCCTCAGAATGGAAATCCATCATTATTTCTTCTCCATCATCTTGATAAACCTGTCGAATAGATATCTGTTATCCATCGGGCCGGGAGAATCCTCCGAATGGTACTGGATGGCAAAAATCGGCAATTCCTTATGCCGCAGGCCCTCGACTGTGCCGTCGTTTAAATTGATGTGGGTCACTTCCAGGCCGTTCTTCATCGTATCCGGGTCCAGCGCATAGCCGTGGTTCTGGGCCGTGATGTGGACGCGTCCGGTGGCAAATTCTTTCACCGGATGGTTTCCGCCGCGATGCCCGAACTTCAATTTAAAAGTTTTCGCTCCGAACGCGCGTCCCAGTAATTGATTTCCCAGGCAAATGCCCATAATCGGTTTTTTCCCGACCAGCCCCTGTACCGTTTTCACCGCGTAATCCAGTATTTCCGGGTCGCCGGGGCCGGGTGAGAGTAAAATACCGTCGGGGTTCAGTTTCAAAATTTCTTCCGCCTTGCTGGTGCAGGGCATTACCGTAACCTTGCAGCCACGGGCTTTCAATAATCGTAAAATGTTGTATTTCAGCCCGCAGTCATACGCCACCACATTATATTTATATTCAACCGGTTTATCATTTTCCCAGACGTAAGGCTTTTTCGTGCTTACTTCCTTGACATAATCCGCATTGCCGTAATCCGGTTTCCGCTTCAATTCGGCCAGCGCCTCATCCGGCGTCAAATGGGAAGTGATCATCCCCATCATCACGCCGACCGAGCGCAGTTTCCGTGTAATGGCCCGGGTATCCAGACCGTAAATTCCCGATATCCCGCCGTCAGCCAGATACTGGTGAATTGTCTTTTGATTCAGGTAATGGCTTGGTTCCATGCATTCTTCCCGGACAATAAAACCCCGGACCTGGATCCTGTCGGTTTCATCGTCCTGCCCGTTGACGCCGTAATTGCCGATTAACGGATAGGTGGGCATTAAAATCTGCCCGGCATACGATGGGTCGGTGAGCATTTCCTGATAACCCATCATGCTCGTGTTAAAAACGACTTCCCCGAACGCATCCGCCGCTCCCCCGAAAGAAAATCCCTCGTAGAATGACCCATCCGCCAGCACCAGGTAAGCTTGTTTCTTCATTATCTCAATCCTATAATCACAGAATCGTCTTTATAAACCAGATTGCCCTGATAAATCGTTGCCACGACTTTGCCCGTAAGTTTTGCTCCTGCCAAGGGCGTGTTTTTCCCCAGGGAGAGAAATTTATTCACGTCTACAACCCATTCTTTGTTCGGGTCGATAATCGTCACATTTGCCACAGAATCCACAACAAAGCTGCCCAGCGGTTTATTCAAAATCGCCGCCGGTTTATTCGTCAGGCAGGCAATAAGTTCCGTTAAAGTCAGCTGCTTGGACTGCACCAGCCACATCAGGCTCCCTACCGCGGTATCGAAGCCGCTGATGCCGGCCGGCGCATCGGCGTAGGGGCGCTGTTTTTCCTGCATCGTGTGCGGCGCGTGGTCCGTGGCGATAATATCGATGGTGCCGTCTTTGATGCCTGCCACCAGGGCCTGCCTGTCGGCTTCCGTTCTCAGCGGCGGATTCACCTTCGCTAATGAACCACGTTTTTCAATCATATCTGCCGTCAGCAGCAGGTGGTGCGGCGTGGCTTCGGCGGTTACTTTGACGCCTTTCTTTTTTGCCTGCCGGATGAGTTCGACCGTCCCCGCGGTGCTGACGTGTGCGATATGCACCCAGCCGTTGGTTTTTTCGGCGACCTCCAGGTCACGGGCGGCGATTTTCTCTTCCCCTTCGGGAGGCCCGCCGTTGGGGTCTTCACAATGGTCGATTACCGGCAAATTGAACATTTTCCCGATTTCCAGCGCCTCTTCCATTAATTCCGGCGTCCTTACGGGGTCGCCGTCATCACTGAACCCCACGACTCCAGCTTTCACCAGCGGTTCCATATAAATCAGGTCTTTTCCCTTGCGGCCTTTGGTCACGCACCCGATCGGGAAAACCTGGATCATCCCTTCCTGTTCCGCCTTGTTTTTCACGGCGACAATCATGTCGGCGGAATCCAGCGGGGGGCGTGTATTCGGCATACAGCAAATTGTGGTAAAGCCGCCGTAAGCCGCGGCCTTTGTCCCGGTGGCGATAGTTTCTTTGCTCTCAAAGCCGGGTTCCCGCAGGTGGCAGTGGAAATCGATAAATCCGGGGCAAACAATCAGTCCTTTGGCGGTCAGCGTATCATAAGCTTTACCGACAGGGTTCTCCCGGCCTTCGCTGACCCAGCTGATTTTATCGTCTTTCAGCAGCAAGTTACCGACACGGCTGATTTTGCGCGCCGGGTCAACCAGTCTGCCGCCTTTAATTAATAATGCTTTATTCATTCTTTGGTTTTTCCTCAACAGCTTGCGATTGGGCATAATGTCCGGGCAGATAACCGTGTTTTTCGGCCTCTTCCGCTGAATCGAAGGCGATCAGGTTTTCCGGCCGGATTTTCTTCGCCAGATGGCTGTTGGCCCGATTGTAACGCTTCTCGCCCGTCGTTCCCTGGTGCCATTCGGTGCTGGCCACATATTTCGGTTCGGTGCCGTGCTCGCAATAAATACAGCGGAAGGTCAGCGGTTTCAGGCTGACAATCTTGAATTGCGGTTTGAGATAATTTTTTTCCGTTTCCTGCCAGGTCACGCACCGGGGATTCGAACATTTCACGCCGTATTCACGGTTGTAAACCGGATAATCCACTTTGGTAACCGGCGCTTCGTCCGGTTTCGTATTCTTTTTTACGCCGAGCGCCAGCGCAATTAACGCCATGCGCACCGGCACCCCCCGGGCGGCCTGTTTGAAGTACATGCTGCGCGGGTCGGCATCCATGTCGTATGCCAGTTCATCGACACGCGGCAGCGGGTGCATCACCAGCGCGCGCTGCAACTCTTTGCCGCTCATCAGTTTCTGGTCGACAATGGGGAATTGCAGGTCGGCCGCCTTTTCTTCGCTGGTAAACCGTTCCCGCTGGGGCCTGGTTACATATAATGCGTCCACGCCGGCTTTCATCGTTACTTCCAGGTCGATGCCCGGCATCATTGTCAGCTGGTGCGGCTGTTCGGGGGTAATATAAGCAGCATCCACCGGGAAAGCCCCTTTTTGATTCTGCTTGTGACTTTTACTGAATTTCTCCAGTTCGCCGCCGTATTCCGTTACCAGTTTATGCATGATGTTATCCGGCACTTCCAGGCCGGGACTGGGACAGAATAATATCGTCGCTCCGAATTTCGCCAGCGCAAATATCAGCGAGTGTGTGGTGCGTCCGTATTTCAGGTCGCCCCACAGCGCGATTGTCATTCCTTTTAATTCTCCGCGTTCTTTTTTCAGCGTATAAAGGTCGCACAAAGTCTGCGTTGGATGCTGGTGGCCGCCGTCGCCGGCATTGATTACGGGCACTGTGGCGTAATCGGCCATCAATTGCGCGGCGCCTTCCCAGGGGTGGCGCAGGACGATGATATCGGCGTAAGAGCTGATAATCCTTGCCATGTCCGCGATGCTTTCGCCTTTGGCGAAAGATGTCGATTTGGGGTCGGATACGCTGATGACGCTACCCCCGAGGCGGTGCATCGCCGATTCAAAAGAGAGCCGGGTGCGGGTGCTCGGCTCGAAGAAAATGGTTGCCATTATTTTACCGGCGCANNGAGAATATCGATTCGATTTCGCTGTTGGTCAGGTCGTCGATGGTGATTAAGTCCCTATTCTTTAAGTCCATTTTTGCCTCCCTGCACTCCATTTTGATTGGTTTTCACGGGGGGTGGGCTGATAATCGCGACTTCATCGAGGCCGTCTGTTTCTTTGAGTTTGACGGCGATTGCTTCGTCATGGCCGCTGGGTACATTTTTCCCGACGTAGTCCGCCCGGATTGGCAGTTCGCGGTGACCGCGGTCGATCAGGACGATCAATTGAATGGATTGGGGGCGCCCCAAATCGATGATGCCGTCCATCGCGGCGCGGATGCTGCGCCCGGTATAGAGCACATCGTCCACGACGATGACTGATTTGCCGACGATGCTGAAAGGAATTTCGGTGCGGGTTACTTTAGGCGGGACATCGTGCTGCACGTCGTCCCGGTAGGGGAAAATATCCAGCGCCCCGACGGGTACGGCGGTCTGACTGTAATTTTGGATGTTCTGCGCCAGCCGCCTGGCCAGCGGCACGCCGCGGGTATACATCCCGATGAGCACAATATTATCCAGCGATTTGCTCCGCTCGATGATTTCATGGGCGATGCGGGCCAGCGTCCGCCGGATATCTTCTTCGGTCATCAGGACTTTTTCGGGCATAAAAAAACCTCTCGCCGTGGATGTGGCAAGAGGTTCGTGTTTCGGACTCTGTCTTTCCCCTTACCAGTCTCACGGGACTAGCTTAAAGGCTCTGGTATCATATTAGCAGACGGGAAAAGGGATTACAAGGGAAATTTTAAAATAATTTTAACCGAGTTGATTTGCTAATTATTCGATTCCTAATTGTATTTTTACGGCTTCTGCCACTTTATTCAGGTCTTCCCGGGATAAGACCGCCGCGCGCCGGTAAAGTCGTTCTTTGCTGACGGTCGTGAGCTGGTCGGCCATTGCCTTGTTTTCCTTCCCTTCAAAATTAACAACTGTTTCACTGGGATATAATTTTCCTGTTTTGCTGCTCAGCGGAACAACCTGCACCCTGTTCAGGACTTTGTTCGAGGCATTATTGCTGATAATGACCGCCGGCCGCTTTTTCCGGATTTCGCCGCCGATTGAAGGGTCGAAATTAACCCACCAGATTTCACCCCTTAGCATTTTCAAAATCCTCGATGGTATTTTCCGCCCATTCCAGCGCTTCTTTCTCGCGCTGTTCATCGCTCGCCATCGCCCGGTATCCCGCCTCCAATTCGGCTTCTAATCTCTTTTTCGCCAGTTCTTCCAGGCAGGAGGCGACTACTTTACTGCGGCTGGTTTTTCTTTCTTTCGCCACTTTATCGGCCATTTTTACGAGCTCCGACGGTACGCTCACGGTGACTTTGACAACTTGTATAGTCATACTATTTCTCCTTAACAATGTTAAGTACAATTATCATACCAACGGTATGAACAATTGTCAATGTCCATATCCATACCGACGAAAGCCGGTATCCAGTGTTTATTCAGAATGTTTGATGGGAAAACCGATTATTTCCCGATATTTGATAATTTGAACTTTGAATTTGCCGAAGGTCCTTTAATTTTAAGAAGGATAAATATTTCGGTATTAGATATTAGTGCTTATTGAGAACTTGATTCTTGTATCTTGATTATTAAAATAGGTTTTATCCCATTGCGTTGATGATTTCTTCCAACATCACGCGCCACCCCTTCCCCGGCTGCCGCAGGCTCATCCTGAGCTGGCTGTTCCCCAGTTTTACGCCTTCCCGGTAAAAACGCGCCAGCTTCTTCTTGTCAAGCTGCATACCGGCAAATAGCTGGATGATTATCTCGCCGTCCAGATTGGAAATTGATTCGATGCCGCGGTCTTTGGCCACAACCCGGATTTTCAGGATATAGAGCAGGTTTTCCACTTCTTTGGGGGGCACCCCGAAACGGTCGTTCAATTCCTGCTCCAGGTTGGGGATTTGCTTCAACTCGGAAATATCCGCCATCCGCTGGTAAAGTTCCAGCCTCGTTACCATATCGTCGACATATTCTTCGGGAATCAATGCCGATAACGGCAAATCGATGGTGGGCGGCGGCAGTTTGGAGGTGCTCGGCGTCTGGATCACGCCGCTCTTTTGCATTTTCAATTTTTCCACGGCTGTGGCCAGCATTTGGCTGTAAAGGTTGAATCCGACCGCGCTGATTTGTCCGCTCTGTCTCATGCCCAGCAGCGTGCCCGCACCCCTGATTTCCAGGTCTTTCATGGCGATACTGAATCCCGCGCCCAGTTCCGTGGCTTCATAAATTGTCCGCAGCCTCTTTTCTGCCACCGGAGTCAGCCTCTTGCCTTTATCGAACAATAAATAGGCGTAAGCCAGCGTCGCCCCGCGTCCTACCCGGCCCCGCAGCTGGTGCAGCTGTGTCAGCCCGAAACGGTCCGCCTGATTGATTATCATTGTGTTCACATTGGGCATATCCAGACCGGATTCGATGATCGTGCTGCAGACCAGCACGTCAGCCTTGCCCTGCATGAATTCCGTGGTAACTTTTTCCAGCCCGCCCTCCGGCATTTGGCCGTGTCCGACGCACACCCTCGCTTCGGGGATAAGGTGCCGCAGTTTATCGGCGATGATTTCGATGCTCTGTACGCGGTTGTGTACAAAGAAGACCTGTCCGCCGCGTTCCAGTTCCCGCAGCACCGCTTCCCGGATTAACCGTTCGTCGTATTCTGCGACATAAGTCCGGACGGGCAGGCGGTCTTCCGGCGGTGTTTCCATCGTGCTCATGTCCCTTACACCAACCAGTGACATATGCAAGGTGCGCGGAATCGGCGTTGCGCTCAGCGTCAGCACGTCTACTTCCTGCCTCATTTTTTTCAAAAATTCTTTATGTACGACCCCGAAGCGCTGCTCTTCATCGATAATCAATAATCCCAGATTTTTAAATTGGACATCTTTTTGAATCAGCCGGTGCGTGCCGATGCAGATATCGACGGTGCCTTCCGCTAATCTTTTTATCACGTCCGCCTGTTCTTTATGGCTGCGGAAACGGCTGAGCGATTCTATTTTCATCGGAAATGCTTTCATTCTCTCGGAGAATGTGGCGTAATGCTGCTGCGCCAGAACCGTTGTCGGTACCAGCACCGCGACCTGTTTGCCGTCGATTACGGCTTTAAACGCCGCCCGGATTGCCACTTCGGTCTTGCCGTAGCCGACGTCGCCGCATATCAGCCGGTCCATCGGTTTGCTTTTCTCCATATCCGCTTTGATTTCCTGCTGGGCCGTAATTTGGTCGGGGGTTTCGATATAAGGGAAAGAAGCCTCCAATTCCCGCTGCCAGATGGTATCTCTGGAAAAGGCGAAACCCGGCACGACTTCGCGGCTGGCATATAAATCCAATAAATCTTCGGCCACTTCCTCGACCGCTTCTTTGACCTTTTCTTTGGTGTGCGCCCATTCCTGTCCGCCTAAACGGCTGAGCGTGGGCGGTGTTTCCCCGCCGCCGACGTAGCGGCTGACCCTGTCCACCTGGTCGGTCGGCACGAAAAGCTTGTCCCCGCCGGCGTACTGCAGAATCAGGAATTCTCTGTCCATGTCGCAATTGCGGATGACCGTAAATCCATAAAATTTCCCGATGCCGTGTTCGATATGCACCACATAATCGTCGGGCTGGATATCCGCGAATATTTTGTGCCGGGCTACCAGCCTTTTCTTCTGCAGGCGCTGCTGCTTGGTGAAGCCGAAAATTTCCGCATCGGTAAAAAGGTGGGTATCACGCAGGCTCCAACCGGAATTGAGCAGGCCCTGCAGCAGAATCAAAGAACCCGGCTGCGGCGTCTGTTTAATTTCGGTCAGCACAGGCGCGATGATGTCCTCTTCGCCGAGCAATTCGGAGAGGCGGTTGGCCTGATGCGTGACCAGGATGACGCGTTCTTTGTCCGCCAGCATCTGCTTGATTTTCGCGATGAAGGTCGGCAGTTGTCCGCCGTAGCTTGGCAGCGTTTTAAAATCGAGGTGATGCACCGCTGCTTTTTCCGACATTCCCAGTTCAGACAAAATCAACTGCGGCATTTTCTGCAGCGCCGGTGCCATTTCGTCCCAGCTAAAATAAGGCTTAGGGAAATTGACCGGCAGTTCGCCCTGAGCCTGCCGGCCTCTGTAGATTTCCACCGCTTTGTTGTCAAAATCCTCGACGGTGCGCTGGACGCTGAGCGGCTCGTCGATAATCAGCAGGGTGTTTTCCGGCAGGTAAGACAGGAGGCTGTCCCGGTTAAACAGCGGGGCATAAAACTCTTTGCTCACGGTTTTTTGTCCGCGGTAAAGCTCTTCCATTTCTTTGGCGAATGTCTGGCGGAATTCTTCGGTGCAGTTGTTGAAATCGAGGGTTTTTAAAATATCTTCGGGCTGTGGACCATTTTCGGCGAAAGGCGCCGTTAACTCCGTGGCGGGTCCGATATTGATTGAGGGAACTCTTCTCACCGAACGCTGATTCGTCGGGTCGTAAAGCCGGATGCTTTCCACGATGTTCCCGAAAAATTCCAGTCTGGCCGGCAGTTCGCCGGTCGGCGGGAAGATGTCGATAATACCGCCGCGTTTGCTCATTGTACCCGGAATTTCCACTGTGCTTTCGACGGTATAGCCCAGCGATTGCCAGCGTTTCATCAGCAGCATCGGGTCGTAATTTGCCTCTTCCCTGATCGTGTGGAAGTAAGCGGCAAAGTCGGTAAATGAGGCAGTTTTCTGAATCAATGCGGTAGCCGGGATGACTGCCAGCGGTAAAGTTTTGCCGTTACGGGCATTGGCCAGTGCGGACAACACCCGCAGGCGTTCCAGTTCCGTGGGTAAATCGGAAACGATGCGTTCGTAAGGCAGCGCATCGGCTTCCGGCATCAGTTTGACCTCGTCGGAATGGCTCCAGAGGCTGATCTGTTCGTACAATTTGCGGGACTCTTCGGCATGGGCGGTAATCACCACAATCGGCCGTTTCAATGTCTGATAAAGCGCCGCGATCAGATAAGGCCGGGCCGCCTCGATGACATCCGCTTTGGATAAGGCGTTTTTTTGCCGCAGCTCATCCACAAGCTTGCCGTAATCCGGTACCTCGTTGATTAAATTCAATAATTTTGAAAGGTTTAATGTTTCCATATTTCTCAATCGCCATTCTGAAGTTACGCAATACCTGAAGAATCTCCAACCCTATTCAGTTGTCAGGAAGATACTTCACTATGCTGAGCGTAGCAATCTCTCGTGTGACGTAAATATCCCTTATTATTAAACGTCTTAAGGGGCTAGCCGAACCGGACTAGCCCTTACAAGTTCATTTTAACATAATCCTGTGATATAATGGCACTGAAAATACAGTACAACGGCATATGGTAAATCATCTCCAATTTTCCTCTCCCTAGAGGGGAGAGGATCAAGGTGAGGGTGAAAAAGGACTCAACTGAATTCGGGTAAATCAACAATGGCTAAAACAAAACTTGATTCTAATTTAACCTGCCGCCGCATCGTCGCTAAGTTCGGTACCAGCCTGTTGACGGCCGGCAGCAACCGCCTTAACATCGAGCGCATGACCGACCTGGTGAACCAGATTGCGCAGCTCCACGACCGGGGCGTGGAAGTGGTCATTGTCACTTCCGGCGCCATCGCCGCCGGCCGCGAGCGCCTCGGTTTAACCAAAAAGGCCAAAGGTGTGGCGCTTAAACAGGTGCTGGCTTCCGTCGGACAGGGCCGTTTGATGAATATCTACGAGCGCCTTTTTGAGGAGCACAATGTTACGGTCGGGCAGGCATTATTGACGAAATCAGTGCTGGTTGACCGCGCCGGTTACCTGAATACCCGCAACACGCTGCTGGCTTCGCTGGAAATGGGCGTCATTCCGATTATCAATGAGAACGACGTCGTGGCCGTGGATGAAATCCGCGAAGCCCGCTTCGGCGATAACGATAACCTATCTGCCATGGTCGCCAATCTGATTGACGCCGACCTTTTATTTATCCTCACGGACATCAACGGCTTATATACCGCCGACCCCAATAAAGACCCGTCCGCTAAAATGATTCCCTTGGTCGAGAAAATCGACGAGAAAATCGATAGCCTGGTTTCCGGTTCTGTCAGCGGCCTCGGCACCGGCGGCATGGTCACCAAAATCGAAGCCGCCCGGCTGGCGACCGCTTCCGGGGTCACCGTGGTTATCGCCAACGGCAGTGAAAAAGATGTACTGCTGAAAGTCGCCGGCGGCAAAGCCTGCGGCACCCGTTTCCTGCCGGTTAAAAACAAACCGGACAGCCGCGAACGGTGGCTGCTTTCCGGGCTCAGCACCCACGGTAAATTGACCGTAGATGACGGCGCCGCTCTGGCCCTGAAAAAGAAAAGTTGCAGCCTGCTGGCGGCCGGTATTATCGAGGTGGACGGCGTTTTCCAGCGCGGCGACATCGTGGATATCTGCGACGTTAAAGGCCGTAAACTCGGCAGCGGCATCACCAATTACACCGCCGTCGAAGTGCAATCGATAAAAGGCGCCCAATCGGGGAATATTACCGACTTGCTCGGCTATGATTCCGGTTCGGAAGTCGTGCACCGCAACAATCTGGTGATATTGTAGTCCCGGAAACAAAAAGACCCGCGTCTTAAAACGCAGGTCTTTCTTAATTATCGAATATCAAACCGCTAGCGATATGCCTCTATTTACCTTCATTCTCTTCGTTAAAAGCTTTGTTTTCCGCTTCTTCCTGTCCCAGTTTCAGGTCGTCGATAATATCATTGATACTCATATTTTCCCACCAGATACCGAAGGCGCAGCCGATAATGAGCAGCGCCCCGAAACCGGTCAGCCCCCAGCTCACGCTGTCCATATTATTCAGGCGGATAAAATGCGTGTAATACGGCACAACGACCGCAATCATAATGCCGACTACGGCGATAGTGGTGAAAATAGTATTGTTGTTTCTGGCACTTCTGATTTTTTCCTGCATCGCTATAATCCAGGCCCGTTCCGAAGGCGCTTTGGATAGTTCTACGCCGCATTCCGAACAGAACTTCGCTTTGGCGTCGACTTTGGTATTACAAACCGGACAATTGGTCATCTTATCCCTCCTTGATATTTCAATATTCCATATTATCCCCATCTTACCATCTTTTCAAGAAAACGGCTGAAAAATTTACCGGATATGAGCGTAAACCGGTATTTAACGGACGTCGAAGATTGCGGATTTCTCCGCAACTTAACAATGCTATAATTAAGCAAAGATTCTCCCGGACTGATTATTTGGAGGTGAGCACAATGTTGGAAAAAATTCTGGTCTGCCTCGATGGTTCAACTCCCGCCGAACGGATTTTACCTTATATTATCCCGGAAGCCGTCGCCCGGCACAGCAAATTGGTACTTCTGCACGTCATAGAAACGCCGGAATCGTTAGTCTCGATCAATATCCCCGGTTCGCCTGCTGTCCCGATGAGCACTTCGGGCGCGGCAAAACGCACTTTCACCGAAGAGACTGCCGCGGAATCCTACCTCGCCGCTCAAGCGCAACTTCTTGGCGAAAATAAACTGGAGGTGGATTACGTGGCGCTGTCCGGTTCTCCCGGTGACACAATTGTTAAATACGCTCAGGAAAATGACTGTACCCTGATCGCGATTGCTACCCACGGGCACGGCGGTTTCCGCCGTTTCGCGCTCGGTTCCACCGCCGACTATGTCGTGCATCATTCCGCCATCCCGGTCCTTACCGTCCGCAGATAATTACGCTGCGCCTGCAGCTTCATCCCCGCAAGTTGTACAATAAATAAGGGAGTCATAACATCGGCTCCCTTATTGTGTATCATCGGCCTTATCGCATGGATGGGTTTCGAACCCCTTAGCTTCTTTCTTTCAAGGCCTTGTCAGAAAACTAGAACAAATGTTAGAATAATTTCGGAAGGAAACAAAACATGCCTCTGGATTCAATTGTTGTCAAAGGTGCCCGCGAGCACAACCTGAAAAATATCGATGTCACCATCCCCCGCGATAAGCTGGTCGTCATCACCGGCGTTTCGGGTTCCGGTAAAAGTTCGCTGGCGTTCGATACGATTTACGCCGAAGGCCAAAGGCGTTACATGGAGTCGCTCTCTGCCTATGCCCGCCAGTTTTTAGGCCGCATGGAAAAACCGGATGTGGACTACATCGAAGGCCTCAGTCCGGCCATCTCCATCGACCAAAAAGGTGTGGGTAAAAACCCCCGCTCCACCATGGGTACGATTACTGAGATTTACGATTATCTCCGCCTGCTCTTTGCCCGCGTCGGCCATCCCCACTGTCCCAAATGCGGCCGGGAAATCACCAGCCAGACCGTCGAGCAGATTGTTGACGCCATCAAAAACTTGCCGGCCGACAAGCGCATCCTGATTCTCTCGCCGCTGGTCAAAGACCGCAAGGGCGAATACCAGGCCATCTTCGACGACCTGCGCAAGCAGGGTTATGTCCGCGTCCGCGTCGATAAAAAAATCTACGACCTTTCTGAAACAATTACCCTGGATAAAAATAAAAAACATAACATCGATGTTGTTATTGACCGGCTGGTGACCGGCCAGAGCGACAGCCAGACCCGCATCGCCGATTCGGTGGAAACAGCCCTCAAACTCGGCGAAGGCGTGGCCATCGTCTCCATAATTGACGGCGAAGAACTCCTTTTCTCCGAGCATTTTGCCTGTGTGCACTGCGAAATCAGCCTCGGCGAAATCGCGCCGCGCACTTTCAGTTTCAATAGTCCGCACGGCGCCTGCCCGGCCTGCACCGGACTCGGCTTCAAACTGGAAATCGACCCCGACCTGATTATGCCGGACCGGAATTTGTCCATTAACCAGGGCGGCATTAAGCCTTATCAGACGCAATACTGGTATTTCTACCGCCTCGAAGATGTGGCCCGGGAACACGGTTTTTCCCTGAACACCCCGATTAAAGACCTCACCAAAGACCAGCTGAACATCATCCTTTACGGCGAAAATTTCGAACGCACTAAATACCGCACCCGTTACGGCATGGTCCGCGAGCACAGCGAAGGCTGGGAGGGCGTTGTCCCGCGNNATGGAGCGCCTTTACCGCGAAACCCAATCCGAATATTCCCGGCAGGAAACCGAGCGCTATATGATGACTAAGCCCTGCCTGGAGTGCGGCGGCAAGCGTCTCAAGCCCGAAGCACTGGCCGTCAGCATCGGCGGCAAAAATATTTACGAAATCAGCGGTCTGCCCGTGGCCAAAACACTGGCCTGGGCTAAATCCCTGAACAGCGGCGAAAAGCCCGTCCTTTCCGAACGGGAGCAGATTATTGCCCGCCAGATTATCAAGGAAATCCTCTCCCGGCTCGGGTTTTTATGCGATATCGGATTGGATTACCTGGCGTTGGAACGCCCCTCGATGACGCTCAGCGGCGGCGAAGCCCAGCGCATCCGCCTTGCCACACAGATCGGCAGCGGCCTGATGGGCGTCCTCTACATCTGCGACGAACCCACTGTCGGCCTGCACCTGGCGGACAGCCACCGCCTGATTGAAACATTAAAAAGACTGCGCGATATCGGCAATACCATTCTTGTCGTCGAGCATGATGAGAGTGTGATGCGCACCGCCGATTTCATTATTGACATGGGTCCCCGTGCCGGCGAACACGGGGGTAACGTTATCGCCACCGGTACGATGCAGGACATCATGGACTGCAAAGAATCGCTCACCGGCCAGTACCTCAGCGGCGCCAAATCCATCCCTATGCCGGGCAAACGTCGCAAAGGCAACGGCACCGCGCTCACCATCAAAGGCGCGCGCCAGAACAATTTGAAGGATATCGACGTCAAAATCCCCCTCGGCAAATTTGTCTGCATCACCGGCGTTTCCGGCAGCGGCAAAAGCACACTGGTGGACGACGTCCTTTCCCGCAAGCTGGCCCAGGTTTTGTATAATGCCAAAGAACTGGTCGGGGAATGCGACACCATCCTAGGCATCGAGAATATCGATAAGGTCATCAATGTCGACCAGTCACCCATCGGACGGACCCCGCGCAGCAATCCTGCCACTTACACTGCTACGTTCGGGCCGATCCGCGAACTTTTTGCCTCCGTGCCCGATGCCAAGATCCGCGGTTATGAAGCCGGAAGGTTCTCCTTTAATGTCAAAGGCGGACGCTGCGAAGCCTGCCGCGGCGAAGGCTATATCGAGATCGAAATGCAGTTCCTGCCCGATGTTACCGTCCCCTGCGAAGTCTGCAAAGGCAAACGCTACAACCGTGAAGCCCTCGAAATCAAGTTCAAGGACAAGAATATCGCCGAAGTCCTGGATATGACCGTCGAAGAAGCGCTGGAGTTTTTCAAGAATTTTCCCGCCATTAAGCGCAAACTGGAAACACTCAACGATGTCGGCCTCGGCTATATCCGGATGGGTCAGCCCGCCCCTACCCTTTCCGGCGGTGAAGCCCAGCGCGTCAAACTCGCTACCGAGCTCGCCAAGCGTTCCACCGGCAAGACCTTATACATCCTCGACGAACCCACCACCGGCCTCTCTTTCGACGATGTGGCCGCTTTACTGCGGGTCATGCAGCGCCTGGTGGATGCAGGCAATACGGTAGTGGTCATCGAGCATAACCCGGACGTAATGAAGAATGCTGATTATATTATTGACCTGGGGCCGGGAGCAGGGGATGCCGGCGGCTATGTCGTCGCCAAAGGCACCCCGGAAGAAGTGGCGGAAGTCCCCGAATCCATTACCGGACGGTATTTGAAGGACCTCCTGGCAGGGAAACATATCGGATAAAGCTAATCACCCGAAGTCCCCAGACGAAGGGTCTCCCTGCCTATTAATAGAGATGGAGATTCTTCGTCAGCCTGGGGCTGACTCAGAATGTAGGCCATTTAAGCGGGGTTTAAGTTAGAGGGGCGCAGCCCCTCTAACTTAACTTCTCCCTCGCCTTGAGCCCTCAGGCGAAATACTTTTGCTGTTAAAGCAAAATGTAGAGGAGAGGGAGCAAGAGGGTGAGGCTAAAAGCGTGGAGAAACTAGCAACTTAGAGCAAACATATCGAGGTGTAATAAAAATGAATAGAGAAGAAGCCCTCCAATCAGTCCGCCAAAACATCAAAAATGAAAACCTGGTGCGCCACATGCTGGCCACCGAAGCCATCATGCGCGCCCTCGCCGCCCGCTTCAATGAGAATGCAGACGAGTGGGGCCTGGCCGGCCTGCTGCATGATATCGACCTGGAACTTCTCGGCGACGATTTGACTACCCATAGCAAACGCAGCGCGGAAATGGCCCACCAACTCGGCGCGAGCGGTGCCGTCTGTCACGCCATCCTATGCCATAACGGCTCCCACGGTGAGCCTTTCCAAACGTTGATGGATAAAGCCCTGTACTGTGCCGACCCGCTCACCGGCCTCATCACTGCCGCGGTGCTTGTCCGTCCCGAAAAGAAACTGAGCTTTGTCGAAGTAAAGTCTATCCGCAAACGGTTCAAGGAAAAGACTTTTGCCGCCGGTGCCAACCGGGAGCAGATTGCCAAATGCAGCGAAATCGGAATGGANNCTGGACGACTTTATTGCCCTCGGATTGACTGCGATGCAGGGCGCGGCGGAAAGTCTGGGGTTGTAAATTCCAAATTCAAAATTCCAATACGCAATTGTTAAGGTTAGTCTCCTCGCCCCTTGAGGGAGAGGACTAAAGGTGAGGGGACATTGTACACTTTACGCAGTAAATGTGTAAGCGTTGTAACTTATTGTTCCCCCCCTTGTCATTCCTGCGCAGACAAGAATCCATCCCCATAACCCCCAAACCATTATAAAACCCTAAAACCAGGTATCCATTTTCTCTCCTTTGTAAGGAGAGAGGCAAGAGAGAATTACTAATGCCAGTCTTACCAGGCTATTCAATAGAGAGAAAGATTCTTCGTGCGCCTGAGGCGCATCAGAATGTGTATTATTTTCTATTTAGCAATTTCACAAAACTATTTTAGCAATTAATTATGCGCTGCCCCTCGCGGTAAACAGGATAATGAGCTGCGATTTGAGATTTTGTCCCAAACTGGAATCATTTTGCCGAAACGGTGCTTAAAATTCCCCTGTGTAAATTGTGGTGTAAATCCCTCTTAATCTCCCTTTACAAAAGGGAGAAGATTCCTACTCTCCCTCCTTTTTAAGGAGGGATTAAGGGAGAATTTCAGGGGAATGCCCCATTCGGCAAATTTGCAGTTGAATTCTTTACTTCGACTGCGACTTCCAATATTTACCCTTTACTGGGCGCTATGGGTCTGGTTCTGACGAGACTCAGCCGGTCAAGCAACACTCTCAAGGAGGTGCCTTGTGGATGGAGCTGTTAACAGGTCCCGCGGCTGTTCATTACCGTTTGTTGGTCGCTAAGTAAGGGCGCTCCCAGCAGCCCAGTTGACCCCACGGCCACCTCAGGCATGACGAAGCGTTTAACGTACGCGCTTAAAACGATAATGATATTATATGACGGGTTATTGGTGGGGTGTCAAGCGTTTTTTGTCGCTATTTTGGGTTGTGTACATTTGCCTTAAAGACAAATGTATTTCGGCCTGCGAGCCTCAAGATTTTGTCACCTCTTTTAGGAGCTGTCAGCAAACAGCTATCAGCTTTGTTGTACACCCTCACCCTAACTCTCTCCCCTCAAGGGCGAGGGAACTAACCGGTGTGGGAGCAGGATCGAGGGGGAGATTGCCACGGCCTTATTTGCGGATAAGGATAAGGTCTCGCAATGGAAGCGGGTGGTGGATTCCTGCTTTCGCAGGAACGACAATGGGGGATTCGGGCAACCTTCGGCTGTTAGCAATTATCACGCTTTCTTCGTAACCTGAGAAACCCTCGACTTTAATTCCTCTCCCTCGTGCCTCCGGGACTTCCTGCTTCGCTTACAGTCTGCAAGGGAGGAAGTTTGCATTGAAATAAGACTTTTGTCACATACCCTTCAATTAAGATGTACTACAGTAGAGACAACTATTTTAAATAAGGAGAATGAAAATGGCTTATACTGCGAAGGATTTCAATTCACTCATCGGTATGCAGGGTTTCAGCGACACCTTAATCAAGAATCATTTTACGCTTTATGGGGGATATGTCACCAACACCAATAAATTGACAGATGCTTTGACCGCGATGCTCAAAGAAGGCAAGACGGGGGTGCCGGAATATGCCGAACTGAAGCGGCGGATGGGCTTCGAGTTTAACGGTATGCGGCTGCATGAACTTTATTTCGACAACCTCGGCGGTAAAACTTTAGCCAATGTTGAGAGCAAATTCACTAAAAAAGTCGCCGCGGCTTTCGGCAGTTATGAAGCCTGGGAAGCTGACTTCAAAGCGGTCGGTGCGATGCGGGGCATCGGCTGGGCAGTGCTGTATCAGGACTGGAACGGCCAACTTTTCAATCAGTGGATCAACGAGCATGAGACCGGTCATCTGGCCGGCTGTACGCCCGTGCTGGTGATGGATGTTTTCGAACATGCTTACATGCTGGACTACCAGCTGAAACGGGCGGATTATATCACCGCTTTCTTCAAGAATATCAACTGGGAAAATGTCGAGAAGAGAATTAAATAGACTTCACCCTCACCTTAATCCTCTCTCCCGTCGTACCTCCGGGACTATAGCCCTCAAGGGCGAGGAGACTAATCGAATGAAAAGAATGATGTTGCGAAGCAATGATGACATTATGTTGCTCCGCAATGATGGAATGGGGGAGAGCCGATGACCGCTGAAATAAACTTCATGGTGGGCGGGGAAGCGGGGCAGGGAGTGCAGTCGGTAGGGTTACTGCTGGCGAAAGCGATGGCCCGCTGGGGCTACTACGTTTTTGCCGACCAGGACTACGAATCGCGGGTGCGCGGCGGCCACAACTTTTTCCGTATCCGGGCCTCCGATAGTCATGTCGAAGCAATCCGGGAATCCGTGGATATCCTGATTGCCTTAAATAAAGAAAGCATCGACCTGCACCGCCGCGAATTGACGAAGGGCGGCGTAATCGTTTATGACGGTGAAAAACTGCCGGGTCTGGCGGGCAACGATTTGATCAACGTGCCGTTCACCAGCCTGGCCAAAGAAGAAGCCGGCGACGCGGTAATGGCCAACACCGTAGCTCTCGGCGCGGCGCTGGGACTGATCGGCTATGATGTCAATTTATTGAATGAATTATTGACCGGATTTTTCAGCGGGGAGTCCGGCGCGAAAAATGTCAAAGCCGCCAACGCAGGTTATGAACTGGCGCAGGAATTCGAAGGCGCGCAGAGAAAATTGACCCGCGGGGGTGAAGATAAACGGATGCTGCTGAACGGCAATGAAGCGATGGCCGTCGGGGCAATTGCCGCGGGCTGCAAATTCATGTCGGCTTACCCGATGACGCCGATTACCTCAATCATGGAATATTTAGCGGCCCACAGCGCCGAATTCGGGCTGGTGGTCGTTCCCGCCGAAGATGAAATATCGGCGATAAATATGACCGTCGGCGCCGGTTATACCGGTGTCCGGGCAATGACGGCGACTTCGGGCGGCGGGTTCTGCCTGATGGTGGAAGGCCTCGGTTTGGCGGCAATGACGGAAACCCCGATTGTCTTGATCGAAGGGACGCGGCCGGGTCCGGCCATCGGACTGCCGACGCGTACGGAGCAGGGCGATTTGGATTTTATTCTACATGCTTCTCACGGCGAATTTCCGCGGGTGGTTTTCGCCCCGGCTACCGTCGACGATTGCTTCAACTTGATGACTCAGGCTTTCAACATCGCAGAAAGATACCAGATGCCGGTTTTGCTGATTACCGATCACTATATGGCGAATTCTTATTTCACGGCGGATAAATTCGACCTGAGTAAAGTCACCATCGACCGCGGGCTTTTATTTGACAAAAATAAAGCCGCCGGCGGTACGTATAAAAGATATGCTTATGCCGAATCGGGCATTTCGCCGCGGGCCTTCCCCGGCAACAGAGACGCTTTGGTGGTGGCAGATTCCGACGAGCATGATGAAGCCGGGCATTTGATCGAAGACGCAGAAACCCGCACGAAAATGATGGACAAGCGCTTTAAGAAAATGGATGGGCTGAAAAAAGAAATCGTCCCGCCGCGATATTACGGCGCGGACAACGCCGAGACGTTATTAATCGGCTGGGGCAGCACTTACGGCGTGATCAAAGAAGCGGCAGCGACCATGAACACAAGCGACAGCGCTTTCGGTCACCTCCATTTGAGCCAGATCTGGCCTTTCCCGGTTGAAGCAGTTTCAGCGGCGATGAAAAAAGCCAAACGTACTTATGTGATTGAAAATAATTTCACCGGGCAATTGGCCGGACTGATACGCGAGCAGACCGGATTAGCGGCGAACAGTATCCTGAAGTACGACGGCCGGCCGTTTACGCCGGAGATTATTCTGGCGGAATTGAGGAAGCAGCGATGACAGTAAAAATGGAAGATTACAACGGATTGACGCCGTCCTGGTGTCCCGGCTGCGGGAATTTCGGTATCCTGTCCGCGGTGAAAAAAGCGCTGGTGGAACTGAACATCGACCCGCATGATTTGTTATTAGTGTCAGGTATCGGACAGGCAGGGAAGCTGCCGCACTATACGAAGGGGAACGTCTTTAATTCGCTGCACGGGCGCCCCATGCCGCCGGCGGTGGCAGCCAAGATATGCAACCGCGACCTGAAAGTCATAGCCATCAGCGGGGACGGGGACGGCTACGGCGAAGGCGGGAACCATTTCATCCATGCCGCGCGGCGCAACCACGATATTACTTACCTGGTACATGACAACCAGATTTACGGCCTGACGAAAGGGCAGACATCCCCGACCAGCGATTTCGGTTTTGTGACCAAGACAACGCCGCAAGGAGCGCCGCCGCCGTTTAATCCGCTGGGAATTGCGATTGCGGCCGGGGCGACTTTAGTGGCGCGGTCTTTTGCCGGGGATATCGAACATCTTTCACAAATGATTAAAGAAGGCATCAACCACAAAGGTTTTGCTTTGATAGATATTTTGCAGCCGTGCGTTTCTTTCAACCACAAGAACACTTATGCCTGGTACAAGGAAAGGGTATACAAGCTGGATACCGATGCAAGCTATAATCCAGCCGATAAATTCGCGGCGTTCAAGAAAGCGCAGGAATGGGGAGAGCGTATCCCCATCGGGGTTTTTTACCGGGAGGATAAGCCGGTTTATGAGAGCGAATTCCCGGCGCTGGAAAAGGGGACGCTGGTTTCACAGGCAATTGAGCCGATGAAGGCAGAAAAATTACTGGCGGAGTTCTTTTAACCCCGTATTTGTTCAATGACTGTGATTTCTCCCTCATCGTATACGTTTGCTTCGACGTAATTCTACCGAAGCAAATTACCTTCGGCCTTCTCTACATTTACTTCGAATAGGCTCAGTAAAGTACCTGCATCTGCGGTCTTCGGCCGGCAAGGGAGAAGAGAATAACGGCAAATGTGTCAGCAAACTAACATAAGGAGAAATAAATGTCTGAAGTGAAAATATTGAAAAGTTTCCGTAACGTGGCAATGGTGGGGGCTTCCGCCGATCCGCAAAAGCCGAGCAACGTGGTGTTTAGATATCTGACTGTGCACGGTTATAATGTGGTTCCGGTTAACCCGACAATCGACGAAGTATACGGGCAGAAATGTTATCCGAGTCTGAGCGCGATTCCGGGGAAAATAGATGTGGTGGATGTCTTCCGCAAATCCGATGACGTCCCTGCAATTGTGGATGAAGCGATTAAAATCGGGGCGAAAGCTGTCTGGATGCAGGAAGGCGTGGTGAATAATGCCGCCGCCAAAAAGGCAGAGGCAGCCGGTTTGCTGGTGGTGATGGACAAGTGCATGCGGAAGGAACATATGCGGCTGAGTGAGGAAGACGCGGAGTTTTTAGGGTAGCCTATTTATATGGATTCCCGATCAGGTCGGGAATGACAATTGGAAAAAATTAGATTCCAGTAAGCTGGAATCTAATTTCGTTTTGTCATTGTCGGGCTTGACCCGACAATCAGGGCGGTCGAGTTCGAAACTCGACCCTACACCAAGTCTAGATAATCGGGGATTTTTCGATAATCTGTTCACGGGCGGGGCCGACACCGATAAGGTTGGCTGGGCAGCCTGACAGTTCTTCCATCCGCTTGACATAATTCTTGGCATTGACCGGTAAATCTTTATATTTACGGATATTTTCGGTGGAAGTCATCCAACCGGGGAGTTCTTCATAGACCGGTTCGCAACGGGCGAGGACATCTATATTAGCGGGGAAATAATTGATAATCTTGCCGTCCAGTTTATAGGCGGTGCAAACTTTCAAAGACGGGAGCACGTCCAGGATATCGAAACGGGTGATGACCATCCCGGTGAAACCGTTGACCCGCTGGCTGAACCGGGCAGCGACGCCGTCAAACCAGCCGCAGCGGCGGGGACGTCCGGTGGTGGTCCCGAATTCATGGGCGCGTTCGCGGATCTGGTCGCCAACCGCATCCTTAAGTTCGGTGGGGAAAGGCCCGCCGCCGACACGGGTACAATAAGCTTTATAGACGCCCAGAATAACATTCATTTTATTGGGGCCGATGCCGGTGCCGATGGAAGCGCCGCCGGCAATCGGGGAGGAAGAAGTGGTGTAGGGATAGGTGCCGAAATCCGGGTCGAGCAGTGTGCCTTGAGCACCTTCCAGCAGGATGGTTTTACCCTTCTCCAGCGCTTCGTTCAAGGTTAAAGTCGTTTCCTGAATATAAGGCGCAAGCCGCTGACCGTAAGCGAGGTACTCGTCATAAATAGGTTCCAGTGCCAGGGGTTCGACGCCGTAGATTTTAGTGAGGACCTGATTCTTGCGGTCGAGAGCCGCTTTCAACTGTACCTTAAAGGCTTTTTTATCCATTAAATCACCGACGCGGATCCCGCGGCGGGCTACTTTATCCGAATAAACCGGGCCGATGCCTTTGAGTGTGGTGCCGATGGCGCTGTTACCCAGGGATTGTTCTTCAAGTTTATCGAGCAGCAGGTGATAAGGCATGATGAGCTGGGCGCGGTCGCTGATGGACAAGCGTGCAGGAGAGACATCCACACCTCTAGAGGTGAGCATGTCCATTTCGGTGAAAAGAGACTTCGGGTTAACGACCACGCCGTTGCCGATTACGGAGACAGCGTCTTTGGAAAAGATACCGGAAGGTATCAGATGCAGGGCGAATTTACCAAGATTGTTAATGACCGTGTGGCCGGCATTATCGCCGCCGGAATAGCGGACAACCACGTCCGCTTTTTCTGTAATTAAATCGACGACCCGCCCTTTGCCCTCATCCCCCCACTGCGCTCCAATAATAGCTATTACCGGCATTGTTGTCCCCCAATTAATCGGATTTTGTTTTATTCCAGATATGCAATAACCGCTGCCCGGCGGTGAAAAAGCTGAGGACAGCGATGATAGTCAACGCAATAAGTAAAACATTGGTGATACTGCTGAGCAGTAATCCAAGAGAAAGTATAACCACTCTTTCGGGCCGTGTAAAGAGCCCGACTCCGCCATTAATATTCAAATTCTCAGCCTTGGCCCGGATATAACTGGGAAGCTGCGAGGCGATTAAAGTAATTCCGGTGACTGCAACTCCCCAAACGGATTGCCGGTTGGCAAAATATACGGCAATACCGATGAGAACGGAGGCTTCGGAAATACGGTCAAGGGTGGAATCGAGCACGCCGCCGAATTTGGTCACTTTATTAATGCGGCGGGCAAGCGCGCCGTCGAGCATATCAAATAACCCGGCAAACAGCACCACCCAACCGGCAGCAAAGGGGTGTTTGATGGCCACCAGTACAGCGGCGCCGAAAGTGATCAGCATGCCGATAACAGTGAGACCGTTCGGGGTGATATGTGTCTTTTCCAGCACGGTTACCACCGGGTCGGCGAAATACTTGCCTAATGTCCTGCGCGCACCTTCTAAATTGGCCATTTTACTTCACCAGACCTTGAGCGCGGGTTTTTTCAATTGTTTTCTGATAATAAGCGAGCACCCGGTCAGAAATACCTTCCCAGTCGTATTTGCGGGCGGTGATAAGAGCCTGCTGCCCCATCTGCGCGCGGAGTTGCTTATCATTCAGCAGTTTCAGCAGCGTATCGGCGAGTGGACGTACCGTCATCGGCGGGACCAGTAGTCCTTCCCGGCCGCTGGTAATAACCGCAGCGAAGCCTTCGATATTGGTGGCTACGACCGGCCTGCCGGTGGCCATAGCTTCGACTAAAACCAGACCAAAACTCTCGCGGCTGGTATTCGGCGCGCAAAAAATATCAGCGGTGCGGTAATAACTGGGCTGGTCTTCAAAATTCACCATCCCGGTGAAAACGACATCCTGGAGACGGTTGTCTTTGACCCATTGTTCGTAGCGTTTCCGCAACCTGGTGCCGGGGCCGCAGATAATCAGGCGGGTATTAGGCATTTCCCTTTTTACATCGTAAAACGCTTTCAAAAGGTAATTCAGCCCTTTGCGGAATTCGAGCCGGCCCATAAACACAATATTTAGTTTGCCGTCATTATATTTTTCAATCAGGGGCACATCCGGACGGAAATATTTCGTGTCGACGCCGTTGGGGATAATTTCGTATTCGGCCGGAACAAAATGACAGGCATAATCCATGGCCGGTTTGGAAACGGCAATATGACCGTGCAATTTTTTAGCCCGGGCCTCTAATATCCATTTAGTGACCGGACGGCCGAAACCATAGCCGGGTTTGCCCTGGGCGGCATGGAAAGTGCCGACATTGACGGTATCGGAGAACTTAAGTGTCGCGCTGCACAGCATCGGCATAAAGGGCTCATGAAGATGCACAACATCAAACTTCTCTTCGGCCATCACTTTCTTAATGGCCGGAGCGAGATGCAGAGAAACAGGGATGCGGGTTACCGAATCACTGGCCGGGATGGGGAACGGTCTGCCGATACGGACAAAATGCTCACCGAAATCATCCACTAGACTCGAAGAAGGCGCAATGACCTTGACCCGATGCCCTTTCGAGGTAAAGTTATTAAAGAGTGCGGTGATATGGCGTCCAACCCCACCCGGATGGGAGAAATCATACGGAGATACCAGTGCAATCTTCATTATACTGTCCAGTTAACTTGCTCAGCTCAAGCTTTTTAAAAGTCTTGAAGATTAAGCCAGTTTGTTCTCAGCAATAAACTTTTCTGTCTCAGCATGAGCCTTGGCGTCGGTATACTGGACCGGCGGTGATTTCATGAAGTAAGAAGCCGGCCCGACCAGTGGTCCGCCGATTCCTTTGTTCAATGCCAGCTTGCAGCAGCGGATAGCATCGATGACGACACCGGCAGAGTTCGGGCTGTCCCA
>PMCB01000009.1 GCA_003153955.1 Dehalococcoidia bacterium
AACCCGGCTTCCCAGTCTTTGGCATTGTCTTTGGGGTTAAAGCCCAGTTTTTCTCTGGTTTCGGTCAGGTCGAAAACGGCCGGGTTGTTATCACTGACTGCATAGGCATTCAGATAATCCGCGTCGATTTGCAGTGCTTTGTCCGTTACATCGATTAAATCCCTTTTGCTCAGGAACATCACCCGGACATGGTCTCTGATGGCGTTGTCCGGCGACTGCATGTGAACCTTCATTTTTTCACATTCCGCCCAGCCGATGCGTAACGATACAACCTTGATGCCGTAAAATTTGGAATAATAACGGCCCAGGTCCTCGCCAAACAGTTTCGAGACGCCGTAGAGTGAATCGGGCGCCGGCGGGTCGTCCAGTTTGATCAATCCGTGCTTCTTGACATAAGTCAAGTCTTCATCCAGTGTATTTGTCTTCATGGAATAGGCATGCTGGGTGTGGTTTGTGCTGGCAAATATTACTTTTTTGACACCGGCGCGGCGTGCTTCTTCAAAAACATTGTAGGTCGTGATGATGTTTTGACTCAGGACATTCTCCCAGGGGGATAGGGAACTGGAAGCCGCGGCCATATGAATAACTGCGTCCAACCCTTCGAAGATGCCTTTGACCTGTTTTTCATCCGATAAGTCGGCTTTTACCACCTTCAGTTTGCGTTTGGTAACCGGCTTGGTGTTGTGATAAAACAGCGTTAATTGATATTTGTCTGCCAGACCCTCGGTTAAATCCACCCCGATTAATCCGCCGGCGCCGGTAAGCCCTACTTTTTTAATCACTGAATTCTCCGTTTGTTAATATTTATTAAAATATTGGTTATTGTTTTACATTTGGCTTTGATTCCGGCGGTTTGATGCCCAGCCGTTTCGCGGTATGGTCGCGGCCCATATAATAGTTCAGCCAGGAGGAAGTATGCTGCAGTTCCCAGTCGCAGGGGGCCACGATATATTCTCCGATGGAACCCTCCTGTTTATGTTTTTTCAAACGGCAGTATGCCCGCACCCAGATACACTGCTTTTCCCCGGGATAAACTTCGCACCAGCCTTCGTAACTGCCGCCGCAGGGCCCGTTTCGCTGTCCTTTCGGGCATTGCGACATCGGGCAGACGTAAGCGGTATCTATCAGCGCGCAATCCCCGCAGTCCATGCAGTTGAATAGCACTGTTTTATTCACCAGTTCAAATTTTGCGAAAGCACGTTTTAACCTCGGCCCTTTATCGATACTTTTTGCGAATGGTGTCAACCATTTAAAAACAATGCTATTCTGGTCGAACATTACCTTATGCGCCGCACGGGAAAACATGTAAATCATAGGATTCGCCGGTTTAGCATTCCGATTTGCCGGTTTCTCGGTGTTTAAGCCGGTTTTCCCGTCTTTTTCGTAAAGATAGAAACCGCCCTTTTGCGGAAAATCAAAATTCTGCTGTAATTCCTGCCATTTTGGTGTTAATTCTTCGCCTCGGGCCATGATGTACTCCAGCGTCTCATAGGTCGCACCGTGTCCGCCGATGTGGGCGCCTTGGAAGCCCATGCCTTTGGCGATGGCGTACATTTCTGCGGCGCGGTTGAGCCGGGCCGCTTTACCTTTGTCTTTGGCTGTTCTTTCTTCGTCCAGTTGAACGAGCAGTTTGTCGGTGACCACGCAGCCGGGGATACGGTTGGCGTTCATTATTTTGCCGGCGCCGTAAGGCAGGATATAGATGTTTGCCAGTAAAGGTGTCTTATAGCCGTTAATTTTTTCCCACATCAGCAGTTCATGCCATTTGCGCACATCGTACCCGACCTGTGTAACAATGAATTGGGCGCCGGCCTCGATTTTCTTCTTCAGTTTGTAGTATTGGCCCATCAGTTCCGCTTCTGTTTGTTTGAAGGGAGAAATTGCCGCTCCGGCAAAGAAATTAGTTGGCGCTAAAACAGTCTTTTTCCCCGATGCGTCGTATTCCAAACCTGCGTTTAGGGAGCCTATTAGCTGCAGCGCCTGCACCGGGTCCAGGTCGAACACAGGTTTGGCTTTTCCACCTAATCCGACTGTTGCGGGGTAGTCGCCGGTCAGAACCAGCAGGTTTTCCACTTCCAAAGATGATAATCCGTATAATAGGCTTTCATATTCGTTCCGGTTCTTGTCGCGCAGCGCGAAGTGCACCAGCGGCTCAATTCCCAGTTTCTTGATTTCGGCGCAAAACATCTCCGGAGATATGGCCGGGATGCCGCTGGGATTATCGGTCAGGCTGACGGCATGGATTTTACCGCCGCCGGCTGCTTTGCGGGCATTTTCGATCACTTCTGCCTGGGATGCCTCAAATGAGCCTCTCCCCGGTGTTTGCTCCCAGGTAACACAAAANNTCGATCACTTCTGCCTGGGATGCCTCGAAAGAGCCCCGTCCCGGGGTTTGCTCCCACGTAACGCAAAAAGTATCAGGGTTCACTAAAGTTTCCCGGAAGATATTGCGGTTCTTTATAGCTTTGTCTTTATTTTGATTGTCAACCATGATTTCGGCCCCTGCGGCAGCATCCGAATTGATTTGCGGATTGGTAGTTTTAGTATATCA
>PMCB01000043.1:0-9154 GCA_003153955.1 Dehalococcoidia bacterium
ATTTCTGCATTTTAATCCCCTGCCGTGTGCTAATTATAACAGTTGCCTCGGTAATCGTAAACGTAAGTGAATTGAGCCCAAAGACATTATTGAAAAATACCTCATGTTTTGGTTTAAAAATATTTCTAAAAAAAGGTTGTTTCATGCGAGAACAAAGGATTAAACTAATATATACGAATTAAATCAGGCCAAAATGAACTAAATTGAAAGAGTCGGATAATGGCAAACAAACAAAATAAACAGCAACTGGCAAACACCCCGGAAGCCATCAATGCAGCAGAAATGCTGACCCTTCCAACGGATGAATTCCTGACTAAAATGGAAACTTCTGTTACCGGACTCAGCGGCGAAGAAGCGGCCAAACGGCTGGAAATGTATGGCACGAACGAAGTTGCGCGGGGTAAAAAACGCTCCGGCATCATCGAATTTTTAATGCATTTCCGGAGTCCTGTCACACTTATTTTGATTATTTCCGCGATTGCTTCCGGCTTTTTAGGCGACCCCCGGACCGCAGCGATTATTTTAATCATCGTCTTCGTCAGTGTCATCCTGGACTTTACCCAGGAGTACCGGGCGGGGAAAGCCGCCGAAGCCCTGGCGAAAAGAGTCGCCACCACGGCCACAGTGTCCAGAGACGGAACTAAACAGGATATTGCCATCTCCGGGCTGGTACCCGGCGACGTAATCCAACTGACAGCCGGCGATATTGCCCCGGCGGATGCCAGAATCATCACCGCCAAAGACTTTTTCATCGATCAGTCGGCCTTAACCGGGGAATCATTTCCGGTGGAAAAAACCATCGACCCGATCACCGAAAAAACCGACAGCACCAAATGGAATAATTATCTATTTATGGGCACATCCGTAACGGCTGGTTCGGCGACCGCCGTAATTGTAAAAACCGGCAGCGCTACCGAATACGGTGAAATCGCCAAGAAAAGCGCGGAAAGAAAACCGGAAACCGAATTTGAAACAGGGTTGAGAAAATTCGGGTATTTGATCATGCAGGTTACATTTATCCTAATTATCGCGGTATTCTTTATCAACGGCGTCTTTAACAATCAAAAGCATACAATCATGGAATCATTGCTTTTTTCCGTGGCGCTGGCCGTCGGTTTAACGCCAGGACTGCTGCCCGTCATCCTTTCCATTAATCTTTCCCGCGGCGCCACGGCAATGGCCAAGAAAGGGGTCATTGTCAAACGGCTGGCAGCAATCCAGAATTTCGGCAGTATGGACGTTTTGTGTTCAGATAAAACCGGCACGTTAACAGAAAACAGAGTAGAAGTTATCCGGCATGTCGATTTAGAGGATAAAGAATCAGACAAGGTCTTCCTTCTATCCATACTCAACAGCCGCTTCCAAACCGGGCTGCGCAGCCCGATGGATGAAGCCATTCTCAAACATGAGGAAGTAAATACCGACCAGTATCAGAAAGTCGATGAAATCCCGTTTGATTTCATTCGAAAGCGGCTTTCCGTGGTAGTAAAAAATAATCAAGAGAATATTATAGTTACCAAAGGCGCTCCCGAAGAAGTCGCAAAAATAGCGACGCAGTATGAGTTGGGCGGAGAAGTCCATGAACTGACCGCGGAAAGTAAAAAGCTGATCGACAAGGAGCACCGGTCATTGAGCAACCAGGGATTCCGCGTCCTGGGCGTCGCTTACCGCAAAGCAGAGACCAAAGCGGCTTATGCAGTAGCCGATGAAAACAACATGACTTTTATCGGCTTTATCGCTTTTACCGACCCGATTAAGGCGACTGCAGGAGAATCGCTGGAGTTATTGAGAAAGGCCGGTATCAAACTTAAGATTTTAACGGGTGACAATGAAATTGTCGCCGGAAAAGTCTGCGACCAACTCGGGTTCCAGGTTTACCAGTACCGCCGCGGCCGTAAGTTCGACGCACAAACGGGGACAGTCACGCGCACCAATGAAATCGAGCCGATTAACATCGTGCAGAGCAGCGAAATTGAAAATATCGATGACTTAGCCCTGGCCAGAATCGTAGAGAAAGCTGATATCTTCACCCGCGTTAATCCGGCCCAGAAAAACCGGATTATGACCGCATTAAAGGCCAACGGGCATGTGGTGGGTTACATAGGCGACGGTATTAACGACACGCCATCGATGAAAGTTGCCGATGTCAGCATCTCGGTGATGAATGCCGTGGATATCGCCAAAGAATCGGCAGATATCATTCTGATGAAAAATGATTTGAAAGTCATAACCGACGGTGTGATTGAAGGCCGGAAAACCTTCGGCAATACTATTAAATATATCCAGATGGCAATCAGTTCCAATTTCGGGAACATGTTCAGCGCGGCCGGGGCATCGATATTTTTGCCGTTCCTCCCGATGATTCCTATCCAGTTGTTATTGAATAATTTACTTTATTCGTTCGCGCAACTGGCTCTCCCCATTGATAACGTAGATGAGACTTATGTCCAAAAACCACAGCGACTGCGGACTTCTTTCATCAGGAATTACATGATTGCCTTCGGACCGATCAGTTCGATTTTTGATTTTGCCACCTTCGGGGTAATGATCCTATTCTTCCACGCCTATTCCAACCCATCTTTATTTCAGACTGCCTGGTTCATAGAATCACTGTTCACTCAAACGCTGGTGATATTTGTCATCCGCACACGGACGATACCCTTCTTCCGGAGTAAACCGAACAAATGGCTGACAATCAATATCATGGGGATTCTAGCCCTGGCGTTGCTAATACCTTATACTCCGCTGGGTAAGATTTTCAATTTCGTGCCGCTGCCGTTGAGCTTCCTGCTGCTGCTGGTAGGCTTTATCGTGGTCTATCTCTTCCTGGTGGAAATGATGAAAATTTGGTTTTATAAACATAACAGTGAGCCGGTTAAATTTATCACGACGCCCCGTTCCGTGAAAAGCGGAAGTTAACAACCGGTGACGTAAATTCGTATAAAAACAAGAAGGCCTGCTTTAAAAAGCAGGCCTTTCTTTTATTACGCACGATAACTAATAACCAGATATTAAATCAGGTGTTTGCGGCGCAGGAAAGCAATGACCCCGCCGGAGAAAACCACAAAAATGGCGATTAAGCCGAGATATATTCCGGTGCTTTCTTTAGTAACCGAGCCGAAGAACGTAATATACATGCCGTAGAGACCAAAGACAATGACCAGCGGCAATAATATCGCCAGCATGACTTCCAAAACACGTATGCCCCGGTTGGCCCGGTAACTGCTGAGCAGATAATCCGCGTCTTTATAAACTTCAATGATATCGGTGGTTTCATCAAGGGTTTCGCAGATTTTATTCATATGGTCCATCAGGTCACTGAAATAGACCGTCAAATCTATTTTACTAAAGCGTTTGATTTTCTTTTCCAGTTCGGTCAATAATGTGCGGGTGGGGAACATCACGCGGCGCTGGGTAATGATATCCCGGCGCAATGAGCTTAATTCCTGAGCCGCTTCGACGCCAACATTGAAAACATTATCTTCGATGGCATCGGTCAGATTCATGATTTTATCGAGCACCGGGAAGTAAGAATCCAGCGCACGATCAAGTATCTGGTAGAGCAGGTAACCGGAACCCTGACTGAAATATTCATTCCGGTCGTCTTCGTTGAGCTCGCATTCATGAAAAAATTCGTCCAATGCGGTGAGTTCGATGGGATGAAGCGTTACCAGATATTTATCGCCGAGAAATGCGGACCACTGCTTCCTGATGCTGACTTTGGTGGCTTTGTTATATTTCAACAGGTGGAAAATGGCGAATATATAAGTGGGATATTCTTCAACTTTGGAAAGCTGCCTGAGGCTCAACGCATCCTCGATATCCATCGGGTGGAAATTGTATTTTTCGGTTAGATATTTGGTGATATCTTCGGTGGGGTCGGTAATGTCGACCCAGGTTAAATCGCCGAAGGTAATGGTTTTGATGTTTAACTGTTTTTTTTCCGGAGTATTCGCAGATACAGCCATTTTAAATTCTCCCGATTATTACATTAACATTTTAGCACAAAGACCATATGACTTAACAGGACTATTTATTGTACCTGTTATATTATGACCGGGACTTGCAGATTTCCCGTATGCAGCAGTTATCACAGATTGGCTGTTTGCGGCAGGCTTCTTTCCCATGGCGGACCAGCAATGCATGGTATTCGTTGAACAATTTAGTATTTTGAGGCAGGTTACCGGTGAAAAATATTTGCCAGTCATTATAGGTATCATTATCCGGTTTTAAGTCGAGCCGGCTGAAAATACGGCGGGTGTAAGCATCGATAACAAACACCGGTTTTTTGCCGGCATAAAGCAGAATAGAATCAGCGGTTTCCGGTCCGATGCCGTGAACATCTAAAAGCTGCCGGCGCAGGAAATCTGTTTCCATGGCAAATAATGTGTTCAGATTATCCCCGCAGGAGGCCCTTAACCAACGTACAAGGGCTTGCAGCTTAACAGCCTTGGCATTGTAGTATCCGGTCGGGTGGATAAGCTGAGCGAGCTCAGGGGTAGGGATTTGCCGCAGCGCAGCAGAAGACATTACTCCGGCGGTTTTAAGATTTATGATGGCTTTTTCCACATTTTGCCAGGCGGCCGATTGAGTCAGGATAGCGCCGACCATTACCTCAAATGGACTGTCCCCGGGCCACCAATGCTGCGGGCCGCAATGCCGTAATAACAGGTCGTAAATTTTTAGCAAAGTCGCGTCAGTATTCTTCAATTTTGACCCAATCCGGAACGGTAGCGCCCGCGGCGGAATCATAACCCGGGATGTACGGTTTGATGTCCAGTACAATGGAGCCGTCGATGGCGTCCAAACCCTGAACATCAAGAATATTGCCCCGGCGAGATAACAAGCGGACGGTTGATTTGCCGATGGGATTCGGGCGCTTTGGGGTCCTAACCGCGAATAAACCCTGCAAAGGTACGTTCTGATTACCCATGGGATACGTTTTCAGGTTGTTTTTATCAAAAACGGCGCGGTGCAGCCAGTAGAGGACAATGATATGGGAAAACCCTTCCAGACCTTCCAAAGCTTTGGTCAAATCGGGATTGATTTCGATACTGGCCCTGATTTTCTTCAGGTCCAGGCGGGCTGAAGTCGGCTCTTTGAAGTCACTGTGGACAACGCCGATGGGTTGCAGTGTTATTGGCGAAGACCGGTTCAACATTTACAGCCCTCCCAAAAGGTCGATAGAACAACAGATTCTCACTGTTGCCAGTGAGAATCTGCAAAGTATCATCAAATATTGGGGATGGTTTAACGCTTGGTATATTGCGGCGCCTTGCGGGCTTTTCTCAAACCGGCTTTCTTCCGCTCTTTGGCTCTGGGATCACGGGTCAGTAGACCATTCCGTTTGAGCTTGAGTCTGTTCTCCGCATTGGCCTTTAATAATGCGCGGGCGATACCCATACCAATAGCCCCGGCCTGCCCTGAGGTGCCGCCGCCGACAGTAGTAACCACAACATTAAATTTACCGAGATTCTCGGTAACGATTAACGGTTTGGTCACCATGCTGCGGTGTTCAATACGAGTCAACAGTTCCTCATAAGGTATACCGTTGATGACAATTGCCCCTCTGCCGGGCATTATCTTGACACGGGCTATCGCCGTCTTGCGTCTTCCCGTCCCGTAAAAATAAGCCTGATCCTCCAAGGAAACCTCCCTTTATCTCTGAAGACAAATCTAAAATATTATTTTTCCGGTGAAGCTTCCGCTTTAGCCGCAGGCGCTTTTGCTTTTGCCTGGGGGATACGGGCCTCACCCTTATAAACCCTGAGCCGCTTCATCATTTTAGCATTCAAATGATTCTTGGGCAACATGCCCTTGACAGCGTGTTCAATGACCCTTTCCGGATAAGTTTCCATCAGTTTTTCCAGACTGACAGTTTTTAATCCGCCGGGATAACCGGAATGACTGTGGTACATTTTCTGCCCTGTTTTGTTTCCGGTAACCTGGATTTTAGCAGCATTTGTCACGACGACAAAATCGCCTACATCCGCATTACGGGCGAACAATGGCTTGTGTTTACCCATCAGCAAATTGGCAGCGCGGGCAGCCAGTTTGCCTAATACCTCATCCGAGGCATCGATTGTATGCCATTCTCTTTTGATATCACTTGCTTTGACTGTAACCGTTTTCATTTTCTCATTTCCTCAAACGAACAGGGGTAATTTACCCTCTCCAAACATAGACCACAAGCCGGAAGTTTCGGGCCGGCCAGGCCGACTTTTTTCGCCTCGAGGATGCTGAAAAATTCAGCCTCACTCAGCTTGCCCGACCCTACCTGCACTAAAGCACCGGCGGTGCTCCGTATTTGATGTCGTATAAAAGCATTAGCCATTATATTAAAGACAACCATGTCTCCATGCCGTATTACTTTAGCCTGATGAACCTGGCGGACAGTGCTCATTTCCGGTTCATCATTAATATCACTGGCAAAAGAAGCAAAATCTTGTGTGCCCACCAGCATTTGGCACGATCGGTTCATCGCCTCCACATCCAATTTACCGGTAACCCGATGTGCGAATCTGGAGGTTATCGGGGAACGGGTGCGGCAATTTAAAATCGTGTAGCTATACTCCCGGCTGACCGCCATACTCCGGACCATGAAATAATCACTGACCTGACAGGCGGCTTTAACCGCGATATCTTCCGGCAAATGGTAATTCAGTCCGTTTACAAATGTCTCCGCAGTGAGTGAAGAACTTGTATCAAAACTTACTACCTGGCCGCGGGCATGAACCCCGGTATCGGTCCGGCTGGAACCTAAAACCCTGACTTTATCGCCGGTCAGCTTTTCCACCGCGCTCTCCAAAGCACCCTGGATGCTAGGTACATTGGATTGCCATTGAAAGCCGGAGTAATCGGTGCCGTCATATTCCAGCACCAATGCCAGCCGGGTGGTCAGTTTCCGGATCTGCTCAATCTTCTGAGCAGTCATTGTCAGCGTCATTATTTCACCAACTCAAGTTGGACGATCGGTGCGCCGTCACCAAGACGGGCGCCCAGCTTCACCATACGGGTATAGCCGCCATTGCGCTCGGCATACCGTTTTGCCAGCTCATCAAACACTTTATCGGCAGTTTTCTTACCATAAATGAAAGACAAAGCCTGACGCCGGGCATGAAGGTCGCCCTTCTTACCCAGAGTGATCATCTTTTCGGCTACCCCGCGGATTGCTTTAGCTTTCGCTTCGGTAGTGGTTATCTTTTCATAACCCAACAGGTCCGTTACCAGACCCCGATATAAAGCTTTTCGCGCTCCCGATGACCGGGTGAGGCGCCGGCTATGCATTATTAATTTACGTGCCATAACATTCACCTATATCCATGTAGTATTAATTGCTGTCCGACTCGGTTTCGCCTTCTTCTTCAGTGGAATCAGTCAAAGGTTCACCGGATGTTATCAAAGTTAAGCCCAGTTCACCCAGGCGGTCAGCTAACTCTTGCAGGGATTTAACGCCAAAATTACGCAGCGTCATTAACCCTCTTTCGCCTTTATTAACAACTTCCCCGACGGTTTGGATGTTACCGCGCCGCAGGCAGTTCATGGTCCGTACGGAAAGATTCAATTGCTCGACGGGCATGTTAAACAGTTCCTGAGGAATGGAGGATTCAGAGACTATTTTTTCCGGAATAGCTTCTACCACGTTACCAAAACCGGCGAAAGGAGCCAGCAATTCCTCTAACATCCGGGCGCTCTGACTTAAGGCGTCGGCGGCTTCGATGGTTCCGTCCGTCCAGACTTCAAGATATAACCTTTCCAGCGTAACCTCTCTGCCGACATGAACCGGCTCGATAAGATAATTTACTTTACGGGTCGGGGTAAAGATGGCATCCACCGGGATAGTACCTACCGGTAAATTATCCACCGCTTCAGCCTGTTTAAAACCGTTCCCAATCTCAACATCAAACTCGATGTAGAGCTTGGCATCTGACGAATTAAGGGTAGCCAGGTAAGTTTCCGGATTCGTAATCTCGAAGTCAGCCGATGGTTTGATATCCGCGGCGGTTACTTTCCCTTCGTTATTGATGTCCAGAATCAATTTACCAGGCAAATGAGTGAGGGGTTTTAACCTGATGGCTTTAACATTGAGCAGGAATTCAATCACATCTTCCTTTATGCCGGGGATAGATGAGAATTCATGCTGAACGCCATCGATCTTGACATGGGTTATGGCTGCGCCGGGTAAATGTCCCAGCATAATCCGCCGTAAGGCATTACCCAGAGTGATGCCGAAACCCTTCTCTAATGGTTCGATGGCGAACCGTGCGAAGTTTTCTCTAGTTTCTACAACTTGAATTTTAGGTACTACTGACAGAGTCAAACCCGTACCTCCTTAACGTGAATAGTATTCAACAATGCTTTTACCATTAAACTGCGCAACCGTCTCATCAACAACCGGCAGTGCTACCACCTTTCCGGAAAGGGCAGCTCTGTCCAAAATCAACCAGATGGGGATAGCCTTAGATTTAATTTCCTCGGCGACCTTCTTGAAATATGCTTTTTTCAGACTCGCTTCTCTAACGTTAACGGCATCTCCTTCACTGACTAAAGCGGAAGGAACATTGACTCGGTGTCCGTTGACCATAATGTGCCCGTGGAGAACCAACTGGCGAGCCAAAGGACGTGAATCAGCCAATCCCAGGCGATATACCACGTTATCCAGCCTTCTCTCCAGCATCACCTTCAGGTTATCGCCGGTAATACCGGGTTGTTTGGCGGATATTCCGTAGAATCGACGGAATTGCCGTTCATACAATCCATAAATGTAACGTGCTTTCTGTTTTTCAATCAATTGCGTTCCGCGCTCGGAGACACGGCGGCGGCGGCCCCTGCTGCCGACAGTCGCAGTCTTGTGCCGGCGTTCCATTACGCACTTCGGGGTCATACACCGGTTCCCCTTGAGCATTAACTTGTCACCACAACGGCGACACAATTGACAATTTGCCTCTAAATGTCTTGCCATAATTCTATATCCTTATACCCTTCTTCTCTTGGGAGGCCGACAGCCGTTATGCGGGATAGGTGTGATGTCTTTGATGCTGGAAATTGCCAGTCCTGAGGCCTGCAGCGCACGAATCGCTGCCTCACGCCCGCTGCCGGGACCTTTCACATATACATCCACCTGGCGCAAGCCATAGCTCGCCGCCTTTTTTAC
>PMCB01000043.1:9172-9298 GCA_003153955.1 Dehalococcoidia bacterium
GTCACAACCGTATTATTAAAACTGGACTGGATAAACGCACGTCCAGAAGGTATAACCTTTCGTTCTTTCTTTCTTGTTTTTCCCTTTTTCCCTGCTGGCATTATTACCTCCCATTAGTTGAACTAA
>PMCB01000049.1 GCA_003153955.1 Dehalococcoidia bacterium
TTACTTACGCACCCTTTAGTAACAGCCGAGTACCTCCGGCTGAGGCCTACGGAAACCTGACCCTACAACACGGTACTTATTTTATCCAGTTTTATTCCAGTCCCGGGGAGCTGAGGGTTTGGAACAACTGGTAATAAACTCCCTGTTTGTCCATCAGTTCCCGGTGGGTGCCGCTTTCGACGATGCGGCCTTCTTCGAAAACGACGATGCGGTCGGCATTGGTAACGGTGGAAAGCCGGTGGGCGATGATGACGCAGGTGCGCCCCCGGGCGATGCGGCCCATCGATTCCTGAATCAGGTGTTCGGTGTTGGTATCGACGGATGACGTGGCCTCGTCCATGATTAAAATTGCGGGGTCGGTCATAATGGCCCGCGCCAGACAGACGAACTGGCGTTCGCCGCCGCTCAGATTAGCGCCACGCTCTCCTACGACGGTATCATAGCCGTGTTCCAGACGGATAATCGCCTGATGGACGCCGGCCGTTTTCGCCGCTTGCACTACTTCCTCGTGGGTGGCTTCGGGGCGCCCGAATTTAATATTATCCTCGATAGTGCCGGAGAATAAGAACGGGTCCTGCTGTACCACCCCGATTTGACGCCGCAGCGAATGCTGGGTGACGGAATTGACGTTGTAGCCGTCGATCAGCACTTCGCCGCTACGCACTTCATAAAGGCGGGTGATAAGGCTGGCGAGGCTGCTCTTGCCGGCGCCCGTGCGTCCCACCACGGCCACGGTTTCCCCGGCATTGACATGGAAATCCACGTCATGCAGCACTTCCTTCCCGTCATCATAACCGAATTTAACGTGTTCGAGGCTGATATCGCCTTTGATTTTGGGCATTTCGATTGCATCCGGTTTGTCCTTAATTTCAGGAACAACATCGATCAGTTCGAAAATACGCGCGCCGGAAGCCATTGCCTGCTGGAGGTCGGTATACAAACCGGTGATGTCCTGAATCGGGGCAAAGAAACGTTGAATGTAGAGCAGGAACGCCAGCATCACGCCGGCGGTCGTCTGGCCGTGCAAGACTTCCAATCCGCCGAAGACCAGCACCAGACAGAAACCGGCATCGGTCAATATCTGCACAATCGGCATCATGAACGCCTGCATTTTAGCCGCGGAGATATTAGCGTCCAGATTGGCTTTGTTGACGACGTTAAACTGCTTGGAGTTTTCGCCCTCACGGGACATTGCCTGGGTTACCCGCACACCGGAGATACTTTCCTGCAAATTGTCGTTGACAATCGCGATTGCCTGGCGCACCCGGATGAAAGCGATGCGGGCATGCCGCCGCCAGATGAGCATGGCAATCACCAGCGCCGGCACCACACTCAGTGTGATTAATGCCAGCTGCCAGTTCATGAACAGCATTACCACCGCGATGCCGACCAGCGTGACGGCATCGGCGGCGAGATAGATGATATCCTGGGTTACCAGTGTTTCCAGGTCGTCGACATCATTTTGCACGCGGGACATGACTTTCCCCACCTTATTATGGTCGAAGAAACTCATTGAAAGCTCATGCAAATGGTCGAACATCTGGGTGCGCATCTTGAGCAGGATGCTTTGACCGCCGTAAGAAAGGAATAATGTCTCCAGGTATTGTCCGGCCATCATCAGAAGAGCCAGTGCGAGATATACCAGCACAGCGATATTAAGGCCGTTAATGTTGTGGTTCCGGATGTAATTATTGGTCACAAGTGCGACGACAAACGGAATGGCGATATTGGTGAAAGTCCTCAAAACAGTGCCGATTCCGGCCAGAGCCAGGTATTTTTTCACCCAGGCCATGTAGCGCGGCAGACGCTTGATAACCTTGATATCGTAGACTTTGCCGAGGGCGTCATCCCTGTCGGCGGCATCGAGGGAACTGCGCAGCCGTCCGGCCATGCCCTGGGGCCTTTGGCCGGGCCCGCCGGCACCACCGCCGCGGTAGAAACCGCCGGTTCCGGGGCTGTACATTATCGTGCCTCCTTCGGGTTAGCGCCGGGGTCCTGCGCCGATGCCAGCTGCGAGAGATAAGTTTGACGGTAAAGCGTATTGCCGGCCATGAGTTCCTGATGTTTACCGCGTTCGACGATTTGTCCGTCTTTGATAACCAGAATCAAGTCGGCATTGGTAATAATCGGCAAACGGTGGCTGATGATAAATGTGGTGCGCCCCTTGATGAGTTCATCGACTGCCCGGCGGATGAGGCGCTCGGTTTCGGCGTCGACGCTGGAGGTGATTTCGTCAAGAATCAGGATACTGGGATTTTTAAGAATGGCGCGCGCAATCGTGACGCGCTGCTTTTCCCCGCCGGAAAGGGTGTGGCCGCGTTCGCCCACCCAGGTTTCGTAGCCGTCGGGCAAGCCCATGATAAAATCGTGAATTTGGGCGGCTTTAGCAGCTTCGATGACCTGCTCCAACGTGGCATCAGGCATACCGTAAGCGATGTTGTTGCCGATAGTGGTGGAAAACAGGAAAACGTCCTGCTGTGCGGTGCCGATATTTTTACGCAGCGAGGCGAGGGAAATATCCCGGATATCGATGCCGTCCATGGTGATACGGCCGCCGGAAACATCGTAGAACCGGAGGATAAGATTGATAATCGTGCTTTTGCCGCTGCCGGAGGCCCCCACCAGCGCCACCAGTTGCCCCTGCTGCACGCTGAAATTTATCGAATGAAGCGCCGGAGCATTTTCGGCGTAACTGAAACTGACATCTTCGAAAGAGACCTGCCCTTTCAGTTTATCCAGGACAAGAGCATCCGGTTTATCTTTAACCTGGGATGTTGTATCGAGGATTTCCAGAATGCGTTCGCCGGCGGACATGGAACGCGAATACATATTAGTGACCATGCCCAGCGCACGGATGGGCATGGCGAGCATGCCGAGGTACATGATGAACTGCACCACGCCGCCGATGGTAAGGTTGCCGGCGATAACCTGGCGCCCGCCGTACCACAGCACCAGCGCGGTCGGCGCGCCGATCAGAAAAACCATTAGCGGGGTGTTGAAAGCCACAATCTTTGCCGCGTCAATTTGAACGTCGTAAAGCTTTTTAGAGTCATCAGCGAATTTCTTCTCTTCCGACTTTTCCTGAGCGAAACTCTTCACAATTCTGACCCCGCTCAGGCTCTCCTGGAGCGTGGTACCGAGGGAGGCGATCATCTGCTGAACTTTCAACCAGACCGGACGGAGGCGGCGGCTGGTGGTAACCGCCCTGTAGGCCATCAGCGGTACAAATGCCAGCGTCATCAAAGCCAGCCGCCAGTCGAGCGAAATCAATAGATATGAAATCCCAATGGTTAAAAAAGCGGTCTGCAGAATCTGAAGCAGGCCCATGCTGATAAATGCCCGCACCGCCTCGATATCGACGGTAGCCCGGGACATTAGCTGGCCGGTCTGTGCTTTATCGAAATAGGCGAAACTCAATCCCTGCAGATGGTCGAAGAGGTGATTTCGCAGGTCGTAAGCCACGCGCTGGGAAATTACCTGAGTGAAATAGCGGTTGCCGTAGCCGGTGATACCCCGGAGCGCGCTGGAACCGAGAATGATGCCGGCGGCGATAATCAGTGTGGCGGCGCGGCCGGAATTAAGCACCGTGTCAATGCCGTTGCCCAGCATTTTAGGAATCACCAGGCTGAAGGCGGTACTGGCAGTAAGACATACAAATGCCAATATCCACATTGCCCATTGTTTCTTCAGAAAACTCATTAAACGGAGAATAATTTTCATGATTAGTGAATGTTACCTTAACTATTATCCTAGCACAATATCTAATATTTGTGCATAAAACCGGGGGAAAACCAAAATTCCCTATCAACCGCAAATTCAAATAACCAACGCCAATATGGGGAACAAATTATTTGCCGCGGGTTCCGGACAGCTTTCGATTATGGTTTGTCCTCATCCTGCCAGCAGTGATTACAACCCTGCGGTTGTTGCCAAACAATTCGCGGCTAACCTGGCCCCGGGAGGAAATAATATCACGATAAATTTTGAGCAGTGCGGTACGCAGGTGAACCCCGGCAGTATACCGGTTGAAACTACCGGTAATTGAAAACGTATTTCAAGAAAATATAGTTGACGGCTATAACAATTCGCAGCTTATTCTTCGGAATATTCATTCAATTTTTGGAGTAATCGGTCCAGAAGTGAGCGCAGTTGTTTGCGTTCTTCCGTATTCAGCACGGACATGATTTCTTCCATTGCCTTGCTTTTCCGGTCGATTTTCGTCATGCTCAGCCCTTTCGGCGTTAATTCGATTTTCAAAAGTCTTGAACGTGGCGTTACTTTGACCCGCTTGATCAGCCCGTATTTTTCCATGTTCTGCGTTTGCTGGGAAATTACGCTGACTTTACGTTCAACTTTTTCCGCGATGGCGGAGAGAGTTGCCTTTGCGCCTAACTGATGGATAATGGTTAACATCCGGAGCTGGCGGGTGGGGATGTTGTACGGGCTTAATTCTCTTTGCCGCACCAGCATCCTCTTATGATGGATCTTGCCCAACAACAACCAAAGCTGATCCACGTCTTTGTCATTTGAGATAACGGTATCGGTCTTCACTCTAATCTCCCTGCGGGTCAATTTGCCTAAATTGTAGTCTTCAATGATTAATCTGTCAATTTTCCACCTGGAAATGACATTATTTTGTAACTATTTACTGCAATGTTTTATAACTTTTCAAGGAATAAGTCAATATAGTTAATTTAGGGTTATTATTGTGAACCCATGTATTTCCGTGGAGGCTAAAGATGAACGGGCTAAACAGTTCGATAAAAATATCGGGACGGGAACTTGTAATTACCAGGACTTTCGATGCGCCACGCAATATCATATGGCAAGCTTGGACCGAGCCTGATCGTGTCAAAAAATGGTGGGGTCCCAGAATATTTACAGCGCCTGTTATCAAAATCGATTTTAGGGTGGGCGGGGAATATTTGTACTGCATGCGGTCCCCTGAGGGTAAGGATTACTGGAGCAAAGGCACCTACCGTGAAATAGTGGCGCCGAAGCGGATTGTTTTAACCGATTCCTTCTCCGATGAAAAGGGTAATACCGTAGCGGCTTCGTACTACGGATTGAGCTCGGATTTTGCGCTGGAAAGTTTGGTTACCCTGGTTTTTGAAGAATATGAGGGAAAGACCAGATTCACTTTACGTTATCTGAGTATCCCTGACGGGGACTTTGATAATGCCCAGGCCGGCTGGAACGAATCCCTGGATAAACTGGCGGAATATCTGGCTGGCATCGGAGGCACTAAAATTACCGCCGAGCCGGGGAAACAGGAGCTGTTTATCACCCGGGAATTTAACGCGCCGCCGGAGCTGCTTTACAAAGCATTCACGGACCCCGATCTTTATGTGCAATGGGTCGGCCCGCGCCGTTTTAAAATGACATTGGACAAATTTGAGCCGGTCAGCGGCGGCAGATGGCGCGATGTTCATGAAGATACCGGCGGCTTGAAGTTCGGGTTTCACGGGGTTTTTCATGAAATTTCGCCGTCGCTGCTGATCGACACGTTTGAATTTGAGGGGTTACCGGAAAAAGGGCATGTCAGCCTGGAAACCGCGCGACTGGAAAAGTTGCCGGGCGGCCGGACCAGGTTGACCATTCAATCCGTTTTTCAATCCGTGGCAGACCGGGACGGGATGATTCAGGGTGGCATGGAGGCGGGAGTCAGCGAATCTCACGAACGGCTCGCCGAACTGCTGGAAAAAATGAAAAAAGAGGATGGAAATCAGATGGTAAAATTAAGCCCCTATTTGAGATTTAACGGAAATTGCCGGGAAGCGATGGAATTTTATAAGGAATGCCTGGGCGGGGAACTGACAATAATGACGATGGGAGAATCCCCGATGGCATCGCAAGTGCCGCCGGAAATGAAAACCCGTGTAATGCATTCCGTGCTGAAAAAAGATAATATGACATTCATGGCTTCGGACGCGATGGGGCCGGAAAAGATAATGAAAGGTACCAATATTTCACTTTCGATTATGGGAACCGACATGGAAGAAATCCGGCCTTATTTCTCGAAGCTATCCAGCGGCGGCGTTATCAAACATCCCCTGGAAAAGACATTTTTCGGAGTTTACAGCGATTTTACAGACAAGTTCGGCATCGACTGGATGTTTCAGGCCGATAACCCGAAATAACGGAAATAAAGTCATTAAGTAATCTTTCCCGCAGGCCAAACGCGCTGCAGGAATTTAAGCAGTTCTTTGTTAAATATATCCGGGGCGTCCTGATGCGGGCTGTGCCCAACATTTTTAATGGTAGCCAACACCGCGCCGGGAATTCCTTGCTCCAGGGTTTTGACGGCTGTCTCAAACCGCTTGTCCTCTTCTCCCCAGAAAATCCTGGTCGGCACTTTAATTTCATGGAGTCTTGGGGTTACCGGCTGCCACTTGGCAACTGTCCTGGAGCCCCAAATATAGGCGTTCACGGACATCGCCACCATCGTTACCCGCGCGTCCTCAATTAATTCCGGGTGCTGCTTAAATTTTTCGATTCTTTCCGGATTATGTGCCGCGTCGTAATCAAAAACGGCGTCCATTCCCCGGGAGACGGCTATTTCCACGAGTTTCTGCGTCAATTCACCCGTTTTTGTGTTGCCGCCGCCGTACGGACCGCTGGAGGTATCGACCGGAACCAGTCCAGCCAGCCGGTCCTGATGGGTGACGGCGAACTGGAGAGCGACAAATCCGCCGAAGGAATGTCCGACGAGACAGCATTTGGCGATATTGAGCACGTTGAGCAGTCCTAATACATCCTCCGCGATCAACGGGATAGAATATTCGGCTTCGGTTTTCGGCCCTTCCGATTTGCCGTGCCCGCGGATATCCAGAGCGATTGCGGTGTATTCGGAAGATAATACCGGGAACTGGTTTACCCAGTCCTGAGCGCGGCCGTTCCCGCCGTGCAGGAAAACTACCGCCGGCCCCCGTCCGCTGATTTCATAATTCAGATTTATCCCGTTGATATTAGCGACAGGCATCGGTGTCTCCTTTTATCCCGGCAGTTTGAATGCGTACCTGATTATATTCTTTCCGCCGGGGGGCTATCAAGCCCATTATTTGTAAACAAAAAAACGAAAGTTTATACTTAGGGCATGTTTTAATTTTTTTCAGAAAAAATCCGCGCAAATATGCGCAATTACCATACATATCTTTCGAGCTTGCTGTAATTATAAAAGTAAAAGAGAAAGAGTCCTGATGAAATTCAAAATGGATTATAAATGGGTGGCCCTGTCCGTGACGAATATCGGCACGTTCATGGGTACGCTTGATTCCAGTATTGTTGTCATCGGGCTGCCGACCATCCTGAAGAATCTGCAGGCGAATCTGGTGGAAGGCGTCTGGATTATCACCGGCTACAAGCTGATGATTACGATACTTTTAATCCTGTTCGGACGGCTGGCGGATTTATACGGCCGGGTCAAACTATATAACCTGGGATTCGTCATCTTTACGATCGGGTCCCTGCTGTGCGCGCTCTCCCAAAACGGCGAGCAGCTGATTATTTTCCGGTTTTTGCAGGGAGCAGGCGCGGCTTTGCTCATCTCCAACAGCACCGCCATTATTACCGATGCCTTTCCCAAAGAAGAACTCGGCATGGGTTTGGGGACAAATATGATGGCGGCCAATTTGGGGGTGATTTCCGGTTATACGCTGAGTGGGGTATTGATGAATTTTTTCAGCTGGCGCTCGATATTCCTGGTGAATATCCCAATCGGCATTTTCGGCACAATATGGGGCTATTTACGCCTCAAAGAAATCGGGAACAAAACGGTCGGGCAAAAATTCGATTTTACCGGATCGATATTGTACTGTATCGGGCTGTCGACGATTTTGCTGGCGATAACGATCGGTAATCCCGATTCCGCCCGGAATATCGTGATACTGGCGGGCGGGGTGGCCTTTTTTGTGGCGGTGATATTTGTCGAGATGAAACAAAAGTACCCGACGCTGGATGTTACCCTTTTCAAAATCAGGCAGTTTGCGGCCGGGAATTTAGCCAATTTTCTGAATTCACTGGCATTTGCCTGCGGGCCGTTTCTGCGGTCATTGTACCTGCAATTGATACTGGGCTACACCGCGTTGAGAACGGGCGTCCTGCTGATCCCGATGGATATTATCATCCTGGTGCTGAGCCCCATTTGCGGGAGACTTTCAGACCGCTACGGCAGTAAGGTATTAAGTTCGACCGGGTTGGCCTGTAATGCCGCGGCGTTAATCTGGTTTTCCACCTTGAGCATTAAATCTTCTTACACTACCGTATTAATCAGCCTGGTGCTATTTGGTTTCGGCCTGGCGTTGTTCGCGCCGGCCAATACTAGTTCGATCATGGGCTCGGTCCCGGCGGAAAAACGCGGCGTGGCCAGCGGTATCAGAAACACCATCAACCAGACCGCCGGCGTGCTCAGCGTGCCATTTTCCCTGCTGCTAATGACGCTGGTGATACCCTACCATAAACTGACGCAGATAGTCGGAGGGTCACAGCTGGTCAATGCCGCCGATGCGCCATCGCTGCTGCTGGCAATCAACCGTGCCTGCCTGATATTAGGCATAATTACGTTACTGGCGATTATTCCGGCTTTGCAGACGGGAAGGCCGAAAAGCAAAGAGAAACGGATTGATGGTGGGCA
>PMCB01000072.1 GCA_003153955.1 Dehalococcoidia bacterium
TCGCCGTATTTATTCAAATCTACCTGACATTCCCCCAACTGTATGCTGATTGTTTTATGGGAAGTGAATTTCTGGAGCAATATTGACAGCTCCCCGTCGAAGAGTAAACGCCCGTGATGGATAACCACTACCCGCCGGCAAAGCGCCGCGACATCCGCCATGTAATGACTGGTCATTAAAACGGTGGCCCCGAAACGTTTGTTATATTCGGCGATAAAGGCGCGGATTCGCCGCTGCATGGTGACGTCCAAACCGATAGTCGGTTCGTCCAGAAAGACAACCTGCGGCCGGTGTAAAAGCGCCGCTGCAATTTCGCATTTCATTCTTTCGCCGAGAGAAAGGTTCCGCACCGGTTTGGTCAACAGCGGCCCCAGTTCCAGCAGATCGGTCAATTCTTTTAAAATACGCTGATAGTCGTCAAGGGGAATCCGGTAAATCACGCGGTTCAATTCAAAGGAGTGGATCGGGGCGATATCCCAGACCAACTGATTGCGCTGGCCCATGACCAGTGTGATTTGCCGCAGAAACGCTTTCTCCCGTTTCCAGGGAATATACCCCAATACTGTGGCATTTCCCCGGGTAGGATATAACAGGCCGGAGAGCATTTTCAGTGTCGTGGTTTTACCGGCGCCGTTCGGCCCCAGAAAACCGACAATTTCACCGGGCGCCATACTGAACGAGATATCATCGACGGCCGGGACTTCGGTCTTTTTACGGTGAAAGATGCCGCGGATGGTCGCTTTAGCACCAGCTTCCTGCTCGTTGACGGTATAGGTTTTAGACAAACCCTGAATCTGAACTACGGCGTTCGCCCCCGTCGGTTTGGCGGGACTTGACCTACTGCCCGATTTATCCTGATTACCGTTTACCATGGGCATTCCCCTCTGACACAATTGTAATACGCAGCCGAAATGCGGTTCGCAATTAACATTATATACGGTAACCGAAGGGAACGCCGGCAGGAAAATTTTCAGATATCAGGACTTAATTTTCGCTCTTGCAGAGTATTTTTTAACAGCCGGTTTCCGGCCGGTTTCGCTGTTTTCTGAGGGCGACAAAAAGTTTTGCAGACGCAGTAAAAAGAGGAATGCGACAATAGTACCGGTCGCGATGTACATCGCTTTGACCCAGGGTGATGTAATATCCGTGCCCGTTTTGATACCGTGGTAAACTATAACCCAGAATAAGCCGAAGGAAGCAAAATGAATTATCCGCCAGGTCTTTTGTCCGATATATTTGCGGAGATAGCAACTGAAGGTAACAATCAGCAGGCCGTAGAACCCGACTATCCCCAGGGCGGTCCAGCCCGGCCGGTAAATTGCGGTAAACGGCACCAGCAGCTGCATCACAGTGTATTTATAATAGGTATCGCCCAGCAGGGAAAACACGTGTAAACCAACCAGGTCAATGCCCAGCAAAGCCGTAAACTGGTGCAAATCAGCCGCGCGCCAGCGCTCGAACAACCGGTCCAGGAACTTAAGTTTCATGCCCAAACCCAGTGTGATATTCACAAAAAACATCAGATAAGCAGTCAGTGCCGCCGTCCTTGAAATATACCAGAAAATGTTAGAGGACACGGGCCGCCTCCCGGCAGTTTTTAGATTCGAGCAACTCTCCGTTGTCTAATACTAAAATACCCTTTACCCCATTTTGCCTTTCGATAAATTCCATCCCGGCAACAGACCCGAGGATTAATGCCGTTTTGGCAATTATTTCTGCCGTCACCGCTGATTCTGCGATTATAGTAGCGGAAATAACCCGCGAATCCGAAGGTTTTCCGCTGCGCGGGTCGATCAGGTGGTGACCGTAAATACCATTATGCCGCCAGTTGCGCCTGGCGGTGCTCGAAGTGCATATGGCCCGATCGGTTAATTCCAGAACGGACAGGTTTAAATNNACAGCAAATCCGGCAGTATTTTTCAGGCCTTCACTGACCCGGTCGACGGTCCATCCTTTGGCGATCCCGCCCAGATCCAGACCGCACCCTGCCGGTAAGGTAATAGTGGATGCATCCGCGTCAAGGATTATTTCCCGCCAAGTGAAACGGCTGTTTAGTTGATAAACAGGACTATCCGGACTGTCAGACAATTTCTCAAAACTACGGTCATAACCGGCGGCTAAAAGATAAGGCAAAATTGTTGGGTCGTAGATCCCTGCCGTAAAACAGGCCGCTTCTTTTGCTGCTGAGACGACAGTAAAAAGGAGATTAGACGCCGTAAACGGAACGCCTTTAGCCTGATTTAAAAGAGACAGTTCACTCTCCGGGGAAAAGCGGCTCAGCGCCGTTTCTACCTCTTTAAAAATGTCCTGTACCCGTACTAAAGCTTTTTCCCCTTCAGTTCGTTCGCTGCCGGGAACACAGACGATGGCTTCAACCTCCGTGTTCATGGCGGTAAAAGACCGCGTGACCTCTATTAACCCTGCCATCGTCATGACCCCCGGGTGCGTAATATGGGAACGGTTTGTTGCTGCGGAGCGGCGGAGGAAGCGGCCGCAGTTTGAGATGTAATGACATTGCCAGTGTTGAGAGTTGAGTTAACTGCAGATGATGAAACTGCAGGCGCCGATACTGCATTCTGAGCGACGGGTTTGGCAGCGTTCGTGACGCTGAACCAGATCGCGGTGCCTGCCAGCACCGTGCCCAATATTACAAAACTGCGGGCCGCGGCTTTGTTTCGTTTTCCGACCGTCTTTGCCATTCTTGCCCTCCCTCCGTGATTTTATCGCAAACTGAAGTTTGAACTTGAATTAATTATAGCCAAATCACATTAATGAAAGATGAATTAATTATGAACACACAATGAACTTATCCGTTTATCTCAGTAAACATCGTCGTTGCTGTAATGTCGAACGATTCTTACGGCTGGATACTCTCGGAGAAAAAGGTCAAGACAGGCCGGGAAAAGATCGAATTTCTGCTGTGGGGAGGACTCTCCGAAGCAATTTGAGGATAATCGAAATTATTCGGGCTGAAATAAAACCGGCTCCTGAGAGATAACCGCCTTTATTCCGGCAAACTGCCGGTTGTTTCAACTTCCTGCCGGCGCCGCATTGACAATAAAAGGAGCCAGACCGCCGACACTTCTACCCAGGCAATCGCGTTGGCGACGGTAAGTCGTTCGTAGAGACCGAACCAGCTCAGATGCGGCAAAAACAAGTGACCGACCGCGAGGCCGAACGCGATTACACCGGTTACCGCTGAATAATAGAACATTCCCCGCCATCGCGGGTCATTCCAGATACTTGAGAGCAGCATTGCGACAGATACCGGGAAAAGCCCCAGAACGCCGTAAGCGCCGACGAGATGGATTCTACCGTTAACGGTAGCAGGTCCTCCCACCGGGTCGGTCCGGAAAGCGCCGATGAGCAGCATGCCGAAGCCAAAAAGAGCCAGAAGCAAGATACCGAAACCGAAACCTCGCCGCCTTTTGATGTTAAGAAACAGCCCTGCGGTAAAAATCTCGATCAGCAGACCGATTACCAGGAAACCGATTGTCTGGATCCACCCCATCGAAGTTAATGCCAGGGAACTGATGGTGTCCCGGATAATGTCATACTGCGGCATCGCAAATGCGGCGGTTAAATCCAGTGCTACCAGCACTAACGGGCCCACGATACCTGCGGCCGC
>PMCB01000128.1 GCA_003153955.1 Dehalococcoidia bacterium
TTACTTACGCACCCTTTAGTAATTAAATAGCTAAACCAATATGGTTACCGCGTGCAGGAGAACGCCCGGATACAGGGCAAGTCCGGCGTGGACTACACCTTTGATATCTTTTGCTACAACGACATCGATAATTTCGGGTATAGTGTAGCGATTGATTTTCTAAACAGCAACGCTGAAGTTAATCTGGACCAGGTCTCCCTTTTTGATACCAAGGCTTTTGACAGCGGCGCCGATTATAAAGTCCTGGTGGTAAAATCTAAACTTAACCGCCCTGCCGAAAAATTTGCCGGCCAGCAGCATATTCATATTTTTGAGATGACAGGCGGTACCGGCGGGCATCCGAATCCGTCCCCGCAGATTATTACACCCGCAAAACCAGCCTCCCGGCCGGTTCCGTTATTCTCCCAATATGAGGCAATCAACTTAATTCCGGAAGTCGTTGCCAGACGCTATAGCATCATCCCACTTGCTGTCTCAGGTAATATCCTTGAGGTCGCGATGGAAGACCCGACCAGTGTCATCGCCCTGGAAGCGTTAGCTGCCATCAGTAAGAAACAAATCAAAACCCTGGCGGCCGGGAAAAAAGAGATTCGGGATGCGATTGACCTCCATTATAGAGGAAATAACGAAATTGAAAGACAGATTACGTATATCAATATCCCCACCGGCAGTATCGACGACGGCATCCTGGCCACCAAAATAGCCAGCTATACCCCGATAGTGGAAGCGCTGAATATGATAATTGACGCAGCCGGACAGGCCCGGGCTTCCCATATTCACCTAGAGCCGGAAGAAAACCGGTTCAGGGTACGCTTTCGCATCGACGGTGAACTCGAAGACGTATTTTCGCTGCCGCTTAATTTACACCGGGCGCTGATTTCCCGCATCAAAGTGCTGGCAAGCATGAATATCGCCGAATCGCGCCGTCCCCAGGACGGCCAGTTCACAACCAGTGTTAAAAACCGCCCGATTGACGTCAGGGTTTCCACCACTCCGACCATTTACGGCGAAACGGCAGTTCTCCGGATTCTGGATAAATCAATGGCGCTGTTTGAATTGTCCGACCTCGGTTTCCTGCCGGTGGCCCTGGCAAAATATGAAAAAATGCTTAAGATCCCCCTTTGGGATGATACTGATCAGCGACCCAACGGGCAGCGGTAAAACGCCACGCTTTATGCCTCGGTGAACACGCTGGACAGCATGAAGCGGAAAATCGTCACCGTCGAAGACCCGGCCGAATACCGTCTCAAGGATATCACACAAATCCAGGTGAACCCTCAGGCCGGCGTCACCTTCGCCACAGGGTTAAGATCCATCCTCCATCTTGACCCCGATTACATTTTCATCGGCGAAATACGCGACGGGGAGACGGCTGTTATCGCCGTTCAAGCGGCCCAAACCGGGCACACGGTGCTGTCCTCCATTCACGCCAGCGACACCACCGGTGTCCTTTCAAGGTTGTCCGATCTGAAAATTGAGCCGTTTATGATCGCGTCTTCGGTAGTGGGTATTGTATCTCAACGCTTGGTGCGGCGGATTTGCCCGCACTGCCAACATAACCTTGAAGCCCCGCTGCCGGAGCAGATTGCCTACGAAGAAGAAACCGGCGAAAAGCGTACCAAGTTCCTCTACTGCATCGGCTGCAAGAAATGCTCCTACACCGGCTACCTGGGGGGTATCGGCATATATGAAGTATTAATGATGAGCAATACGCTGAAGATGATGGTCCATCACCAGGCAACCAGCGACGAAATGCGGCACCAGGCCCTGAAAGAGGGGATGGTGACGATGTTAAACGACGGGATGCAGAAGGTCCAATTGGGGATTACTACACCGACCGAGGTAATACGGGCAGCATATACATCCAGTCTGGAAAAATAATCGCCCTGACCTTTGCCGCTGTTAATCAGACCGGTTTGGCAGTCTGTTATTACACGTGTGCTTTGAACCATGCTTCCATATCGGAAAAAACCTGCTGTCGTTCCGGGTCGTTAAAGATTTCGTGATAGAAACCTTCGTAAATTTTCATGGTTTTGTCTTTGGAACTGACCCCGTCGAACAGTATTTTACTGCTGGAAGGGTCCGAGATGCGGTCCTGCGAGCCCTGCATAATCAGAATAGGTAGGGTGATTTCGGATAATCTTTTTTGCAGCATGTCCATTGTTTTTAGCAGCTCCACACCGAACCGGGCGCTGAGTTTGCCGGTATAATTCAAGGGGTCGTTCACATATGCCGCGACAACGGCCGGGTCCCGGCTGATACCGCCGGGGTCCAGTGCCGATACCCCAATTTTCGGCATGACCACGGAAAGGATTTTGGCCGCCAGGATTGCAGCCCGGCTGATGCTGGCGCCGGCTTTCAGCGTGGTGCCGGAAATAATCAGTCCTTGCAGTTCGCGCTGATGTTCGAGGGTATAGTCCAGTGCGATGGTGCTGCCCAGACTATGCCCGACCATGAATATTTTCGTGTTCGGGTTTTCGGTACGCACCAGACTAAAAAAAGTCTGTAAATCATCAACATAGTAAGAGAAACGTTCGATATAACTGCGTTTGCCGTCCGATTTGCCGTGCCCGCGCTGGTCGAAGGAATAAACGGCGTAGCCTTTAGGAACAAAATAATTTACCAGGTTGGTATAACGCCCACTATGTTCGGCGATGCCGTGCACTATCAGCAAAATTGCTTTGGGAGGGCCTTCCGGCAGCCAGGCTTGCCAGTACAGGCTGAAATTATTACGGCCGGCGAATTTCCCTTCGATATGCTGCATTTTATACCTCCCGTATCTCCAGATGTTGATTGTGCCACCAGTTTAGAACAATGTTAAACTCATTGCAACTTTGTGTCACGTTTTCACAATTGTTATCGAAAGTAATCAAGTATTGGTTTAATTTTATTACCCGTAAAATAGTTTTCCCTCAATGTCTTTCATGTTCCATTTTCGAGAAATCATAATAGGATTCTCTTGAAAATGGTAATCTCAATAAATTTCTAAGGGATATTAATGTTATTATTGACAATAAGTTGGATACTCTATAAACTTAGAACAATTTATAAATCAATCATAAATTATTCATTGTGATTTAAACATGAATTTGCAAAATTGAGAACAGAGGCAGGGTTGCTAACTTTTCTTTTGCTCAAATTGTAATACTTCAAGTGAGGAATGATAAATGGATGAATTAACAGTCGGTAAAATCCAGGCCTTTGGCGGCAAAGTCAAAGAGAATGTGGAAAAGGTCATCATCGGTAAAGGCGATGTGGTAGAACTGGTAATATTGGCTCTGCTTTGCGAAGGGCACGTCCTGATCGAGGACATCCCGGGCGTCGGCAAAACGGTGCTGGCCAAGTCTATCGCCCGCTCCCTGGGCTGCAGTTTTCACCGTATTCAGTGCACGCCGGATTTATTGCCTTCCGATATCACCGGCACCTATATATTCAATCAGAAAACCGCTGATTTCGAATTTAGGCCGGGCCCGATAATGGCCCAAATCGTGCTGACGGATGAAATCAACCGGACCACGCCCCGGACGCAATCCGCGCTGCTCGAAGCAATGCAGGAGCGCCAGGTAACAGCCGAAGGCGAGACCAAAATGCTGCCCCGTCCGTTTATGGTACTGGCGACGCAAAACCCCATCGAACAGGAGGGCACGTTCCCCCTGCCCGAAGCCCAACTGGACCGTTTTCTGATTAAAATTAAAATCGGATACCCCTCTGCCGAGGACGACAAGAAACTTCTTGCCCGTTTCCGTCAGGACGACCCGCTGGAAGACTTGAAACCGGTCGTTTCCGCCGATGAGTTGATGCAGATGCAGGCAGCCTGCCGCGGCGTGCATGTGGCCGCCGATGTTGAAGATTACATTATCCGTCTGGTCCATGCCACGCGTGAACATCCTTCGCTCCAGCTCGGCGCCAGTCCGCGGGCGATGATGGCGCTTTATCACACTTCGCAGGTCATGGCCGCGCTGCGGGGCAGGTCGTTTGTTATCCCCGACGATGTGAAGTACCTGACAGTCTGTACGCTTTCGCACCGCATCATCCCGAAAGCGGAAAGTTCCTTGCGGGGCAACAGCGCCGAACAGGCCTTGCGGGAAATCATCGATTCGGTTTCCGTCCCGGTTGAAAGCGAAAATATGGCCCGGTAAGGAAAAACATGATCGGCGGACTCTGGTTATTTTTCACTGTCGTATTGTTGATTTTCAGCCTGCTGACCAAGCAGGTTCCGCTGTTTATTGTCGCCCTGCTTTTTTTTATCGCCGGAGCCATTGCCCGTTTATGGGCCCGTTATTCGCTGAGCCGTGTGGAATACCACCGGCAATTAAGCTCAAACCGTGTCTTCTTCGGGGAAGAAATAAAAATGGCGGTCGAGGTTATCAACCGGAAAATTTTACCGCTGCCCTGGTTGCAGGTGGAAGAACAACTGCCCGACCAGGTAACGCTGCTCAAGGGCGAATCGGAGCATTCGTTTTCGACAAATTACCAGATATTGACCTCCATTTTCCTGCTGAGCTCGTATCACAGGATCAAAAAATATTATCCCATCAAATGTAACCACCGCGGCTATTTCATGTTCGGCCCGACCAAACTCAGTTCCGGCGATGTTTTCGGCTTTTTTAACCGTTATCAGGGAATCGAGGCTATCGACCATTTAATGGTTTACCCTAAAATGGTGCCGCTGGAAAAATTGGGCATCCCTTCACGGCAGCCGCTGGGAGAAATCCGCACCACCAAACATCTGTTTCACGACCCGGTGCTGATGCTGGGTATCAGAGAATACGTGCATGGTGACAGCTTGAAAAGTATCGAATGGAAAAGCACTGCCCGCACCGGCAGCCTGCAGACGAAAATCTTCGAACCGACGACCACGGTGGACATGGGTATTTTCCTGGATGTGCGCACGGTTTCCTTGCCATTATGGAGTGTACACCCGGAAAAATTCGAGCTCGCCATTGTCACCGCCGCTTCACTGGCAAATCAGGCGCTCTCCGAAGATTATCGTGTGGGTTTATACATCAATAAAAACAGCCCGGGTACGACAGAAATGATACACATCCCGCCCAGTCGCCATCCGGAGCAGCTAAAGCACATTCTGGAAGCGCTGGCGATGATTCAACCGATAGAAATCATGCCGATTGCCAGAATGCTGGTCACTGAAAGCAGGAGCCTGCCGTGGGGCAGCACGATGGTGGTAATTACTGCCTCGCCCAATGAACCTTTGCTGGCTACGCTCTATCAAATGAAAAGAGTGGGACGTAAAGTAGTTTTGATTACTATCGGCAGTCAGGATGGTATCAGCAGTGAGGGCCTTACGACCTATAACATCAGCGACGACATCGGCTGGGAAAAAATGGAAGCCATGAGTTTAGGGACAAAACGCTAAAGTCTGATTTCGAGGTATAGACGGTGACATTTTTTACCGGGTTTAAAAAAGTGAATTGGATCGCCGACGTCTTCCCTCCGTTAGCTGTAATTTTAATGGAGGTTTTTTCGTTATGCGCCTGGCTGATTTTTATCGGCAGTCTGCCCATGGTTACCAACGACAGGCCGCCGCTTACTTTATGGTCGCTGCTTTTTCTCCTCGGGGGGTCTTTCATCGCCAACCGGTTTTTCCTGAAACGAAAATGGCCGCTGTCCTGGATACAAATAAGTATCATGGCCTGCGGGCTGGTCGCGATTTTCTTGGTCTTGCGCATTGAATATGCCGCCGGCTTCAGTTTATTCGGCGGCCGATGGTTCGCCACCTACGGCAATCAGATTATCAACTTTTTCGCTAAATATCCCCCGTTCGTTTTTGCGATTATTGCCGGTTTGTACCTCTGGTGGCGGGGCATCAGCCTTTCCCGCTCCCGGCTCTATTTCGATGATATCTATCATTCCTTCCTGATTCAGCTGGTCTTGTTAGTGTTTTTAATTATCATGTGGAGTTTTACCTACAAAACCGGGCCGTTGAAAAACATTACCTCCAATATCGGGATTTATGTGGTCGGGTTTTTCTTTTTCGGGTTACTGGCGCTGGCGCTGACCAATCTGCGGATAATCCAGGAGAAATTCAGGAAAAAGGGAGAACTCTCTAAAAATTTCGGCCGCCGCTGGTTAACCACGATCCTGATAGTTATTGGCGGCGTAACACTGTTAGGCATCGGGTTCGCCAGTATTTTCTCCTCTCAATTTGTCTCTTTGCTGGGGAAATTCATGAATTCGATCTCCGGCGCTTATTCGGCCGTCATCAATTTCATCCTGGAAGCTATCGGTTTATTGGTGCAGCTGATATATGACATCGTAGAATTTTTAATAAGCCTGATTCCAAAAGTGAAAGCGCCGACAACCACGCCGGAAACATCTCCACTGGTATCCACAACCACTACCCCCGGTTCCGGGGGTGTCTATTATAATCCGCGCCTGGTATTGATAGTAAAACTGGTCTTTTTGGCGCTGATAGTTTTCGGGGTGATTTTTCTGATAAGCAGGGCGATTCAACGCCAGCACCGGAAAGAACTGACCGAAGATGTAGAAGAAGAGCAGGAGTCCCTTTGGAGCTGGGAAGGATTTAAATCCGACCTGATGGTATTTTTCAAAGCGATATTTCAGCTGTTCAAGCGGAAAAAGAAGCCGGCGCCGGCAAACATTGCTGCGGACTGGCAGGTGGAAGACGATATTGAGCGCAGATTAAATATCCGGGAGATATATCAGCATCTGCTCTGGCATGGGTCGCGCCTGAAAATACCGCGGGAAAAATATGAGACCCCTTCGGAATATGCCCGGCGGCTGGGTCAGGCGTTACCTGATGGCAAAGAGCCGCTGGACGAAATCACCGGTTTTTATATCGATGCCCGCTACGGGGACCATCCCGCCGAAGAGAAGAAGACAAACCGCGCCAACAGCCTGTGGGAAAGGCTGCGCAGCCTTTTTAAAGGCCGGGAAATCGGATAACACCCCCCGATAAGCACTTTAATTTTTTGGTATCGTAAAACTGTTGATTACACTCCCGTCCGGCGCGCGGAAAACCAAATCAGCCGTATTCCCGTTGATTGTCACATCGGCAAACCCGAAGTTGGTGCTGGAATACCAGACGCTTTCCGGGGAAGTGTACGTCCGCTGCGGGTCCAAGGCGCCGCCGAATGTCCCGGCGATCACATATGAAACACCGGATTTCTGCAGCAGTTCCATCTGGTGGTCGTGGCCGGAAAATACCATGTCCACGCCGTACTTCTCAAAAATCGGGGTCAATTTATCGGTTGTTTCCTTATTGTCGTACCATTTCCAGCCGTCGACAATTGAACCGGAAGCATAATAGAAGCCGTGTCCGATGACAATCGTCCAGTCATCCTTCGGGATGCCGGCTAACTGCTGTTCCAGCCAGGCGCTTTGGGCTGAATTAAAATCTTCGGCGCTCCATTCCAGGTCGATTACCAGGAAATGCACGTTCCCGTCGTCAAACCGCTGGTAGAGCTGCGTGCCGTTTTGCAGCGGTATCCCGGCCGGGTCGCAGTAAGTTTCCCACCGGTTCAATCCCCCGAGAATGGTATCGTGATTACCGACGGCATATTTAGTCGGAATGTTTTCTGTGACGGCGGACACGGCCTGCAGGGCTTGCTGCCACTGGGAATCTGTGAATCCATGTTCCACCAGGTCGCCCATCGAGAAAAGAAGATTAAAGTGGTTGGCAGGATTGGCAATTTGCTGCAGCATTTCCTCGGTGAGGTTATTCTGACTGTCGCCGCTGCCGAAATGGGCGTCGCTGGTAATGGCAAAATGCAGCGGTTCGCCGGCCGCCGGCAGGGAATTGAAATATTCTTTTTGTCCCAAGTTAATCTGATACCAGTATCGGATATCAGGATGTAAATTGGTAAGTGAAAAAATATGCTCCCGCGCCGGCGTCGTTTCTTTCAGCGTAACAGCGGAAGCATCCGAACCCCATATCAATGTATCGCTGGCTGGTTTCGGTGTGCGGTAAGTAACTGCCATATTCGGCACGCCATTTATGCCGGAACCGGATTCGATTAATAACTGCGGTGTTTGGCCGGCTTCCAGCGGGCCGGGGATAATCCCAACGTAGAAAAAGCCGAAAACAAAGATGGCAATGCCCAATACCGTCAATATTCTGACGGCCGTCGAAAGGATATTGGTGGTGCTTTTTTGTTTTCTTGCTTGCAGCCGCCATTCGAATAAAGCCAGCCCAAGCAGGACCAGGCCAAGTACGCCCAGAATAATAAATAACTTTTGGAAGGTGCCGTTAACCGTGACGAGCCCGATGGTGCCGTGCTGGCTGAATGCCCAGCCCAGGAAAACGAACATCAGCGCCGCGGCCAGGACCGCCAGCCAAAATAAAATCTTTCGCATCATATTAAGTCGCCTCTTTATCTCAAGTTGATTCGGAATGTTTCCGGTCATTCCGCCATTATTAATCTACATAATGCCTTTTCCATTAGTTAGCTGTCAAGAACAATTATCAGTTCAAATATCGTGCCTGATTGTGGAAATCGGTGTTATATTTCCTCGCCCCTTGGGGGAGAGGATTTAAGGTGAGGGGTAGCTCATTTTTTATAAAAATATTATAACGCGAACTTGTGCAACTAAGTACTAGCTCTAAAAGATGATTGACAAATATAACTTATAGGTTATATAATCAGGCACAATGAAAAAGACGTGGGAAGTAGTTCTTTATTCGGGTAAAGACGGCCGGGATTCCGTCATTAATGAAATAGACGATTTTGGCGAAAATAATGCGGCCAAAGTCTTCAGAGTAATAGAACTGTTGAAAACATACGGGCATACGGTGCTGGAAACCCATATCAAACACATCGACAGGAAAATCTGGGAAATAAAAATCGATAAATACCGGGTGCTTTATTTCCTGTATGAAAATCAACATTATATTCTGATCCGGGCATTTATGAAGAAGACGCAAAAAACCCCCGAAAAAGAGATTGAAATAGCCGAAAAAAGATACACCGATTATATTTCCCGGGCGGAAGGAGCTTAATATGAAACCATGCAAAATTCCCGAAGGCTGCCGGACCTTTGATGAAGTAATCAAAGAAAAATTAGAAGATACCGGGTTTAAAAAAGCATGGAACGAGCTGGACGCGGAATTCGCGACGGAGCGGGCGCTCATCGAATTGCGCATGCGTGGGAACGAAACGCAGAAAAAGCTGGCGGATAAGCTCAATACCAAACAGGCTTATATCTCGAAAGTGGAAAGCGGCCGCGTTTCCCCGACCATCAGCTATATCGCCAAAATGGCCGATGCCCTGAACGCCGATGCCGAAATCGTTTTCCGCCCGCGCGGGTCGAAGGAAGTCATTAAAGCGGTGCTGGTAAAAGCGCAGAAAAAACCGGCGGTCAAAACAAATTCGAAAGACAAAAGAATAGTTACCATTGCGAGTCCGCCTCAGGCGGGCGCGGCAATCTCACACTCTTGATTAGTGCATGTGAACGGAGACTGTTCCTGCAAATAATTTTAATATTCTAATATTAACCCCGGGGTTCTTTACCGTCGTGAGTTCGCCACGTCGCTTTGGCTCCTCGCGATGGGAAACACTACCATTGCGAGCGAAGCGCGGCAATCTCACACTGCTGTTAAAGTTTCCCGGAGAGGTCTTCCCATTCGGGATTCACGCTATTAATCAAATCTATTTTATCCTGCCGTGAACCGGCTTTAATTTGTTTTTCTCGAAAAAGTGCGCCTTCACGGCACTCGCAAGTTTCATAATATACCAGCTTATCGACATTATATCTTTTGGTAAACCATTTAACCACCTTGTTCTTATGATTCGTTACTCTGCCGGGCAGGTCACTGGAGAATCCAGTGTATAAAACGATATTTGTTTTGTTTATCATGATATATACCAATTCCGTCTTTAAAAATAAACACGAATCACATTTTCCATGGTGAATTCGCCACGTCGCTTTGGCTCCTCGCGATGGTAATAACACCATGCGAGTCCGCCAAGTCCGTACGGTCCTCTCGATGGGTTACCATTGCGAGCGAAGCGTGGCAATCTCACACCCTTCAAAATTGCTTCGTCGCTTTGACTCCTTCCAAAGGAAGTAAAATTAGGATTTTGGAATTTGCTTTTTACATCAACAGGCTTCTCGGTCTGTATTGTATCGCTTCGGCCAGGTGCGGGGCTTTGATAATATCGGCCCCTTCATGGTCGGCAATCGTCCGCGCCAGTTTCAGGATGCGGTGAAAAGCCCGCGCCGACAGGTTCAGTTGTTTCATCGCCGCTTTCAGCAGGCTCTGCGCCGATTCTTCCACCTTGCAGTATTCCCGGACATCGGCCGCCGACATATCGGCGTTGCTGTTCAATTTCGTGCCCTTGAACCTCTCTTGTTGCCGTTTCCGGCTGGCGGTGACGCGTGCCTGCACTTTTTCTGATTTTTCGCCCAGCCGGTCGTCCGCCAGTTTCTCATAATCGATGCGCGGCACTTCGACAAAAATATCCACCCGATCAAGGAACGGCCCGCTGATCCGTTTCTGATATCTGGAGACAATCCCGGGTGCGCAGGTACATTGTTTAAGGGGGTCGCCGAAATAGCCGCACGGGCAGGGATTCATCGCCCCAACCAGCATGAAGTTGGCGGGAAAGGTTACACTCCCCTGCGCCCGCGAAATGGAGACTACTCTATCCTCCAGGCTGCTGCAGCACTTCCAGCAGAGTGTGCCCGAATTCCGGCAATTCATCCAAAAAGAGCACGCCGCGATGGCTGAGGCTGATTTCACCCGGCTTGGGGAAATGCCCGCCGCCCACCAGCCCGACATTCGAAGTGGTGTAATGCGGGGAACGGAAAGGGCGCTGCCGTATCATCGGCGTGGAAGGGGGTAAAAGTCCGCTGATGCTGTAGATTTTGGTGACTTCGATGGCTTCGTCATTGGTCATCGGCGGCAGTATCGAACAGAGCGACCTCGCCAGCAGGGTTTTTCCGCTGCCCGGCGGGCCCATCATCACCACGTTATGCCCGCCGGCGGCCGCGATTTCCAGGGCGCGCTTCACGTGCTCCTGCCCTTTGATATACGCGAAATTGATGCCGCTCATTTCCGGCGGGATATATTCCTCGTCCTCAGTCTGCGGCGGTATCGGCAGCGGTTTGATTTCTTTCCGGAGATAAGCCGCGAGTTGTGCCAGGTTGGCGAAAGGCAGGATTTCCACCCCGTCCACTAGCGAAGCCTCTTTGGCGCTGGCTTCCGGTACTACGATCCGCGAAAAGCCATTTTCGTGGCTGGCGGCAACCATCGGCAGAATCCCTGGGGTATGCCGCAAAGAGCCGTCGAGGCCGAGCTCGCCCAGCAGGATTAAACCGTCCGCTTCCGCGGGAGCCTGCCCGGTTGCAATAATCGTGGCCACGGCAATCGGCAGGTCATAGGCCGGGCCGGCTTTTTTCAGGTTGGCCGGGGCCAGCGCCGCGACCACGCGTGTACCGGGGAAGCTGAAACCGGAATTGCGCACCGCCGCGTCCGGCAAACCGACCACGCCGAAGAACGGCAGGCCGCCTGAGACATCTACTTCGACCTCGACGATGACCCCTTCCATGCCCACTACGGCGCAACTTCTGACTTTAGCTAACATATGATTAGGTAATATGTTACATGTTCACGAATCAGCCTGTCAAGAAGCAGTCTCAAATTGAATTGAATGCATTAACGGAATTTCTGGCGCTATACCCCGGCCAGTTCCCGTCCGAATTGCAGCATTCTTTTCAGGCGTTCGGTATCGCCGGTTTCGGCGTAGATGCGCAAAATGGGCTCGGTGCCGGAGAACCGGATGAGCAGCCAGGAATTGTCCGCCAGGATGAAGCGGAAGCCGTCCTGCGTGTCCACTCTGGCGACTTTGATATTTTCGATGCTTTTCGGCTCGCCTTCACGCACCCGCTTGATAATCGCCTGCCTCTTTTCTTCCGGGAAATGCAGGTCGATGCGGTCGTAGTAATGCTCACCGACTTTGCTGTAAAGATAACTCAATAATTGCGACGGCGTCTTGCCGGTTTTGACCATGAAATCCAGGAAATAGAGTCCGGCCGGAATCGCGTCACGCTCCGGGATGTGGCCGCGAAAGCCGTAACCGCCGCTTTCCTCGCCGCCGATGAGGGCGTTCTGCGCAATCATTACCGGCGCCACATATTTAAAGCCGACCGGTGTCTCGAATACCGGCACTTTGTAAAGTTCTCCCAGCCGGTCCAGCATCGCCGTGCTGGTAATGGTTTTCACCAGCGGGCCGCGTTCGCCGCGCACTTCCAATAGATACAGGCAAAGCAGGGCGAATACCTGCAGCTGGGTCAGAAAAACGCCTTTTTCATCGATAATTCCGATGCGGTCGGCGTCGCCGTCCGTGGCTAAACCGACATCGGCTTTTTGCTCCGTCACTAATGATAGAAGCTTTTGCAGGTTGGGGGCGATGGGTTCCGGGTTGATGCCCGGGAAGGCCGGATTGCGCTCGCTGTTAATTTCAATAACATTGGTGGAACTCCCGCTCAATAGAGTTTTAAAATAACCCGAGCCGACACCGTACATCGAATCGACGGCGATTTTTAAACCTGCGCGCCGTAATTGGTCGATATCGATGAGTTTATTGATGTTGGCCAGATAGGACAGCGTTAAATCAAAATATTCCACCGATTTATCCTGCAGCGCCTGGGCCAGCGGCATGGATTTAACTTTATTCGCATTAAACGCCCGGTCGACATGTTTTTCCACTTCGATGGAAGTCTCCGAGGAAACACTGGCGCCGGTTTCCTCGCGGAATTTGAAGCCGTTCCATCTGGCCGGATTGTGACTGGCGGTAATCGCGATGCCGCCCCCGGTCTTTTTGGAAATCACCCCGAAAGAAACAAACGGAGTGGGGATAGCTTTAGGCGAGAGAAAAACGTGGATGCCGTTGGCGGCGATAACTTCGGCGGCGGCCGCCGCAAAATCTTCGGAGGCGAAACGGCGGTCGTAGCCGATGTAAACCCCGCGGTCAGCTAACCCTTTTTGCTTGAGGTAATCAGCCGCGCCCTGTGCGCAAAAGCGCACGTTGACAAAGGTGAAATCATCCGCGATGACGGCGCGCCAGCCGTCCGTGCCGAACTTGATGGGGTTATTCATCTCAACCTCCTACAAGAAATCCGAATTTCGAAATTCTAAATCCTAAACAAATTCAAAATTTGAATAGTGACAATAATTTTTCGAGTCGTTCATTTATCAATATTACTACCCAAATATGCGATTTTCATATTTAAAAAGGAATCTCTAATAATTGATTTAAATTATTTATCTCGTAAAGTGGTTTATAATCATTTTGATCGTAAGTACTATTGTTGTAATTAAGCCAAATCGTTTTTATACCCAATGCTGCCGGACCTGAGACGTCGTCTGTCAGGGAATCTCCCACAAATAATACTTCATAGGGTCGCATTTTTATTTCATCAAGGATAAACAGGTAGAATTCTTTTTTAGGCTTATATACCTTAAGGGACTCCGACGTGAATACTTTATTAACTTCGATCCCATTTCTCTCAATATCAGTATGCAAAGGTATATCATCACTGTTAGATCCGATGAATAATTGATAATTGGGTCTTAAGGCGTTTAGCACAACATTAGTCTCCGGGAAAGCGGTTCGTTTACCGAGAGTATCCAACATTATTTTTACATCATTTTCAGGATTTCCATTTATCTCATATTCCTGATATAACAAAATTAAATCCATTAAAAATATATCTTCTTCTACTGCAAAATATTTCAAAGAATCTTCGTGGTATTTATGATAATATTTCCATTTTTTGTAAAATATTTTGGCGTTAATGTCTTTTTTATTTTTCTCCAATATTCGTTGTGCAGCCTGTACTGATCCTCCGCCGGTATTAATTAATGTGCCGTATGCATCAAAAATGATACCTTTGATCAAATCAGTTCTCCTTACTGAATTACAAACCTGGCTGTCGTATCCCTGTCATACTTACCAAACTAAACTTCAAAATGGGGACAATCCCCAAATACAAATTCCAAATATAATTAGCTGTTGGTCATTGCCAGGTAACCGGCTACGGTGGGTTTGTTCCACCGGATGGTAAGTTTTAAATATTCAGCCTCACCGTGAGTCAAATCGTAGGGAATATACGGCTCCCCGATTTCCCATTCGGTGTGGTCTTCAATGGGGTGATACCGGAACGCCTCCGGATAACGCTTAAACCCGTGGATTATCGCGTTAATCGGTTTTGTGCGCAGGTCGGGGTCTTCCATCGCTTCGTCGACGGATAAAAACTTCGGCTTCTTCTG
>PMCB01000030.1 GCA_003153955.1 Dehalococcoidia bacterium
GTTACTTATGAACTTGTTAGTATATCGGAAACAAACAGGCAAAATCTATTTTGCTGGATTGCTTAAGCCGTTTGGAATATCGGGGTTACGATTCTTGCGGGGTGGCGATTCGCGATAGGGATATCAAAGTTTATAAAGACATCACCAGGGTAGCGGACCTCATCGAACACTCCCCTGAATTAAGCGGCACGATGGGTATCGGGCATACCAGATGGGCGACGCACGGCATCCCTTCGGTCGTCAATGCCCACCCGCATATGGATTGCAGCGGTAAATTCGCGGTAGTCCATAACGGTGTCATCTCCAATTATGCCGCACTGAAACAGCAATTAATCGCCGAAGGTCATATCTTTTTATCTGAAACCGATACAGAAGTAATCCCGCACCTGGTCGAAAAATACTACGACGGTAATTTGGAAAATGCGGTCGCAGCCGCAATAGCACAAATGGAAGGAACCTACGCCGTTATCGTAATGTGCGAGCAGGAATCAAAGCTGGTCGTAGCGCGTAAAGACAGTCCGCTTGTCATCGGCATCGGAGACGGCGAAAGATTTATCGCTTCCGATGTTCCGGCTTTCATCCACTATACTAACAAAGCGATATACCTGGAAAATGAAACGGTCGCGGTCATCACCGCGGACTCAGTAACAATTACTGAAAATGGAAAAGTAATCAAATGCGAGGAACAACGCGTTGATTGGTGCCGGGAAAAGGGCAATAAAAATGAATATGCTCATTTTATGCTGAAGGAAATACACGAGCAGCCGGAAGTTGTAGCTAATACGCTCGGACCCAATGTTCTGTTGGATCTGGACACTTCGCTTGACAGTACTGCCAAAGCATATTCTAGTTCAAGTCTTCTACCCTATGCAAACCAATGGATTCCCCAGCGGTCATGCCATGTTTTCCATTATGGTATTGGGACTCTTGGCTTATTTTATATTCATCAATGTAAAAAACCATATCCTGAGAACGGTAATTCTGATAGGTTTGGTAGCTTTAATCCTTTTAATCGGTGTTTCTCGGGTTTATCTCGGAGTCCACTGGCCCAGTGACGTTGTTGGAGGCTACATTATAGGCGGAGCCTTATTAACCGGGCTAATCTGGTTCTACCGGACCCGCAAGGCCTCTCATTAGTTTAACAACATGGGAGACTTTAGCATCACACAAAATGACGAAATGTGACATTTTGATGGTTTTTATTCATCTTGTGCATAGCCATCCATACTTCTTTGCCATATACTGAATCAAGCAGGAGTGAGAGAGTGCCGCTTTGACTCTACTCACCCAGAGTTATTGACATAATAAGCAATAAAGACGCCTCCGGAAATATGGAGGCGTCTGTTTATTTTGACCAAAATAATCACTAGCATTCACAGAAAAAGCAGAGATTCAGATTTTAGTCTAAAATTAAATCAGGTGGTGGAGGTGAGGAAATGGTGAAAGTTAAAAAAATACTTGCCGGCTGCGGTTTGGCAGCGGTCGCTTGTGTGATGTGGCTCGTTGCTGCCTGTACCCAATCAGGGATTAATACCGTTCCCGGTCAACCAATCAAGGTTGCCAGTACCGGTAAAACAAATTCAACCACCGCAAGTGAACCTCCGATCTTGGACAATGCGGGAACGACGATACCTTTCACGACAACCACGCAGCCAGATGAAAACTCTCCAGCAAACAGCGCACCTCCGGCTGCGAGTGTTCCCGTCCTTGAGGGAAGAACAACGCCGGCAGACATTGGCAATTATGTGCTTAATGTCACCGGACTCGTAAATAATCCCACAGCCTTATCATATGCACAAATCCTGTCATTGCCTGCCGTAACTCAAAAAATTGGGATTTACTGCCCGAGTGTGACCAGAGCGGCTGACGAGTGGACCGGAGTCCGGTTATCGACAATACTCAATGCAGCAGGACTGACGCCTGACGCGACCGAAGTATATCTCATCGGAGCCGACGGATACTTCACCGTGTTGACACTGCAAAATGCTTTAGCCAGTAATATTTTCCTGGCATACCTGACGAACGGGCAAGCACTGTCGGAAGAACGGGGATACCCGCTCCGGCTAATCGACGGCGGAAACAACGGACAGGATTGGATAAGATGGATAACCAATATCGAAGTTAAATCTTCTTTAGCTTCTTTTTCAAATCATTCAGGCAGCATTCAGAATGCCCGCAGCAACGTTCCTACCTCCGGCAGCAAGCTGTGTGCCTGCTTCATTCCGGCAGTTGCAGCCAATTACCGGATAACACAGAAAACAGAATCAAAGGCGGAGCAGATAGATTCTCTGTAAAATCAACAGAATTTACGTTTTATCACAACCGGAAACAGCGGCGGGGTAAGAGTAGACGGTTTTACGCCACTTACCATGAATTCCTGATACAAAAAATAATAGAGGCGCCCCCGGAAAAACGGAGGCGTTTTCTTTTGGCTAATTGTCAGTTTGACCCTGCGGCTTTTTCCACCAGATCGGGGCTGTCTTCGTTAACCGGATTTTGTTTGATTTCGGTTCGATCCAATATCTTGATTTGCCCCACAGTGTTTACGATGACCAGTTCAGAGATGTTGTTTTTCTCTCCGCAGCGCGCGCATTCTTCAAACCAGCCATCAGCCTCCCGTTTTATGAGCAGAAGACCATTACACCGGGGACAAGTTTTTTGATTCTGAATTGCCATTGCTTCGCTCCTTGCTGCTTTTGTTGCGGCGTTTGTCACGGTAACACAAGTTCGAGACAAGTAACAGCCGTATCTATAATTAAACTGTACCACGAGTTTTTGCCATTTTGGTTAAGGGCATGTTTCAGCGGCGTAAAGATTGCGTTAAGAATATGTGATTTTGTAAGGAAACGGACAAACCGTGTTATGTGTCGCTGACCTCTGACCGGCGTGATTTTTTTATTTCGGTGTGATGATGCTTCGCGTCTAAGCGGCGTAATTTGGAACCATAAGTCGGTTTCGTTCTGTGCCGGATTTCAGGTTCGAGGGCAGCTTTGCGAATCAATTCAATCAGGCGTTTTAAGGCATCATCGCGATTGGCTTTTTGGGTACGAAAGCGCCGCGCGTCGATTATCAGCCAACCGTCTTCGGTCATTCGTTCACCCGCCAATGATTTTAATCGTTTCCTGACCGGTTCTGACAAAGAAGTCGAGTTCAGAACATCAAAACGAAGCCGGACCGCGGTAGAGACCTTGTTGACATTTTGCCCTCCCGGCCCCGAAGCCCGGATGAACTCTTCTTTAATGGCTTTCTCTTCAATTGAAATAGCAGGTGTGATGTAGATCATGACTTGAGTGTACAACAGCAAATCGGGCGACGCAACATCAGATGCAATTGGGATTAAACTTCCCCTTTGATAGATAAGATATGTTATATTGGAAAATGACGGTGGGTACCCGGAAAAACGGCTCCAGCGGGAACGAAAGGTACTGATGTTAAAAAAAAGCTTTCGGGAGGGTAATAAAATGACAATCAAACTCGTACTTATCAGACATGGTGAAAGTAACTGGAACAAAGAAGACAGATTCACCGGATGGACAGATGTCGACCTGTCCGAAAACGGTATAGCTGAGGCTAAAGAAGCCGGAAGATTATTAAAGAAGAACGGTTATACGTTTGATGTCGCATTTACTTCGATGCTCAAGCGGGCAATCAGGACCCTGTGGCTGGTTGAGGATGAGATGGACCTGATGTGGATACCGGTGCAGCATTCATGGCGGCTGAATGAAAGGCATTACGGCGCGCTGCAGGGATTGAATAAAGCGGAAATGGCCGCGAAAGTCGGGGAAGAGCAGGTACATATCTGGAGAAGGAGTTATGATGTTCCTCCGCCGGCGCTCGAGATAACGGATAAAAGATATTCGGGGAATGACCCGAAATACGCAGGCCTGAGTAAAAACGAGTTGCCGCTGACGGAAAGTTTGAAAGATACGGTGGCCAGATGCATCCCCTATTGGCGGGATGCCATTGCCCCGACCCTGTTATCCGGGAAACGCGTGATAGTGGCGGCTCACGGTAATAGTCTGCGCGCCATGGTAAAATACCTGGACAACATCAGCGATAAGGACATCCCTAATTTGAACATACCGACCGGGATCCCGCTGGTTTACGAGCTTGATGCACAACTGAAACCACTAAATCATTATTACCTGGGAGACGCCGCGGCGGTCGAAAAAGCGACGACTAAAGTTTCTAACCAGGGGAAAATTAAATAAGAGCTTTAGGGATTTGCGGTTCAGAATCGATTACCGTAAAAGATAACAAACACAGCGATAATTAAAGACCACAGGAGCGAGCGCATGGAACAAAAAAGTTTAAAGGTAAAGCGTATCGACATTGGCAGCACACTGGACCCGGTAACGGTGGAGAACGCGGCACTGGCGAAAGCAAATCTGTCGGTAGAAAGGGTTGATGCGGCGACGGAAGGGGAGATTATCGCTGCCGCCAAAGACACCGAGATTGTCCTGACGCGCTATGCGCAAATGAGTAGAAGCGTAGTGGAGAAACTGCCTAAATTACTGGCGATTATCCGCTACGGAATCGGTTACGACTCGATCGATGTCGATGCCGCTACAGATAATCGGGTTCTGGTGGTGAATGTCCCCGACTTCTGTTATGAAGAAGTTTCCAACCATGCGATGGGGATGCTGCTGATGTTAGCCCGGAAATTAATGCTCCAGAGCAACACGCTGAAAACGGAAGGCTGGAAACCCGCTTATAACCTGATAGCGCCGATGGGCTCCATTACCGGACAAACGCTGGGCATTATCGGGTGCGGGCATATCGGGCGGATTGTCGCGAGGAAAGCGCAATGCTTCGGCATGAAAGTGATCGGCTATGACCCGCACGTCGACAGGAAGTTAACGGACGAAGCCGGCATCACCATGAAAAGCCTCCCGGAAGTGATGAAAGAATCGGATTATATCTCCTGCAATCCGCTTCTGTGGAAAGAAACGTTCCATATTGTGGGGGAAAATGAATTCAAAATGATGAAGCCGACGGCTTTCATTATCAATACCTCTCGTGGGCCGGTCATCGACCAGCAGGCGCTGGTCAAAGCACTAAAAGAAAACCGGATCGCCGGCGCCGGTATCGATGTTTATGAAAAAGAGCCGATAGACGTAAATGACCCGATGCTGAAAATGAATAATGTCATCCTCACGCCGCACACCGCCTTTTATTCGGATGCATCTGACATCCGTGTCCGGACCAGCGTGGCACAGGAAGCGGTCAGAATTGCGCAGGGGCACCTGCCGAAGAATGTTGTGAATAAAGGGGTCAAGCCCAAGGTCAATCTCCTGCCTTAGCACATAATCAACCTTAATGAGTTTGCCATAAAACGCTGGATTGTCGGGTCAAGCCCGACAATGACAATGAAAAGAAAATAGCTTCAAGCTTTGCTTGAAGCTATTTTCCCAGGTTTGTCATTCCCGACCTGATCGGGAATCCACATAAATAATTTATAATGATTATTTTCGGATAGTCTCAGATTCCGATAAAAATGGAAGATCATTCTGTGAATAAGCCTGAAGCTAAATGGTGGGATAAGCTGGGGGAACCGCAATACGGCGGGGAAATCACTATCCGTGCCAATAAGGATATCGTCAATTTCGACCCGTATTTCAGTGAGGGGTTGACGAGTATCTTCGGCGGCTGGATGGAAAGACTGGTCTGCGACGATTGGACCGTCGGGCCCGACGAATGGGATTTCCGCACCGCGTGGCATCCCGCGAAATACCTGCGGGGGCAGCTGGCGGAAAGCTGGGAGTTTCCTGAGCCGGGGACGCATGTCATTCATTTGCGTAAAGGCGTCCACTGGCAGAATCTACCACCGTCCAACGGGCGGGAATTTACGGCCGACGATGTGGTATTTCACTATAACCGTCTCTACGGGATGGGCGGCAGTTTCACCAAACCCAGTCCTTACCGGGGAGCCGATGTGCGCTTTCAGGATTTAATCTCGGTGACCGCCGCCGACCGGTACACCGTAGTTTTTAAATTCAAAATCACCAATGCCGATTCCATCATAGAGACATTACATAATGTCAGTCTGGCGCAATGTTTGGAAAACCCGGAGGCGGTGCGGGAATGGGGGGATTTGAACGACTGGCACCATGCTGTGGGCACAGGCGCTTTTATACTAAAAGACTTTGTGCCCGGAAATTCGGCGGCGCTGGTGAAAAATCCGGATTATTGGGCTTATGACGAGCGGCATCCGCAGAATAAACTGCCTTACATCGACAGATTGAAATATCTGATTATTCCCGACCAGAACGAGGCGCTGGAAGCAATACGGGCGGGTAAAGTTGACATAATGGATAATGTACCATTCCAGCAGGCCATTGAAATAACAAAAACAAACCCCGAAATTATCCAAATTCCGACACCAAGGGCACCATCGAAAACTTTAGACCCGCGTAATGACATGCCGCCTTACAACGACATCAGGGTCAGAACCGCTTTGCAAAAGGCCATCGATTTGCCGGAAATCGCACGGACATATTATGGTGGTGCGGTGGAACCTTATCCGACTTCATTGACCTCTAAATACATGAAAGGATGGGGTTTTCCGTATCCGGAATGGCCGGAGGAACTGAAAGACGAATATGCTTACGACCCAGACGCGGCAATATGGCTCCTGGCGAAGGCCGGTTATGCCGAAGGGTTTAAAACCAATGTCATCGCGGATACGTCCGCGGATTTGAAACTGCTGCAAATTGTGAAATCTTACCTGGCGGAAGTCGGAATCGAAATGAAAATCCGGCTAATGGACCCCACGGAGTGGGTAAAATTCGTCAGCATCGAGAGGAAATACGACCAGTTATCCTACCGACAGCACGGTACGCTCGGCCACACTTACGCGCCGTTGAGGGCGATTACCCGGTTCAAGTCCGGCTATGCCGCGAACTATAACATGGTCAGTGACCCGGTTTACGATGATTTTTACGCTCGGTCACTGGCGGCCAAGAATCTGGAGGAACTGAAACCGGTGCTGCGGGATGCCAACGAACGCATCGCGCGGCAGCATTACACGATATCCTTGCTCCAGCCGACGACCTTCTCGCTCTGCCAGCCGTGGGTTAAAGGCTACAGCGCTCAAATCCATTCCACCTGGATGGGCGGGGGCGGCCCCAGCATGCTGAGTTTTTATGCCTCGCGGTTCTGGGTGGATAAAGAGATAAAGAAGAAGATGGGAAGGTAACTTTTTAACTTGACCATTTATGTATCATTCCCCTAGATCGTGTACATTTTACCTCAATTGTAAAATTTATTTCGTCCTGCGGGCCTCAAGAATGACAATGGGGGATGGATAGGAAAACAAAAACGCCTCCGCGAAAACGGAGGCGTTTTGATTAATTGAATCGGGGGAATGCTATTTCTTTGCTACGCGTTTCTTGACGACAACTTTTTCGTGGGCCGGGCCGTTGGGGACCCAGGTGGTCCAGACGGCATCGCCCATCTTAGCAGCTTCGTTGCAGGCGCTGACCCGCAGCACCTTGGCATTGGTTTTACCGACATTGGTGATGGAGTGTTTGACGTTGGACGGGCAATAGAGCAGGCTGTCGTGCCCGACAATCCGCACCTGGTCGCCGATAACAGCTTTGATTTTGCCGGAAATGACATAATAAGCGTGGTCGAAAACCGGGATATCATCGGCGTAAACATGATAATGTTCCTCGATGCCGCCACCCGGATAAAAAGTGCCCAGACCCATCATGATGTGAATCGCATTTTCCTTATCGGTCAACTGACCCTTATGCGTGGTGGGATTCAGGAAACTGGTCACATTCCCATTCCAGTGGCTGGTATTCATACCATGTTAATGTTCTAGGATATTGT
>PMCB01000014.1:0-8900 GCA_003153955.1 Dehalococcoidia bacterium
CAAAGTTATTCGGCGTTGTTCCGCTTCCCTGGCTGTTCCCGCCGACTTTTATTGAAGCAAAATTGGCAGAGGCAGTAAAAGTCGCCACCAGCGCAGTTACATTCGTACCATACGGCATGGTCACCCCGATAGTCCCCGAAGCCCCGCTGGTTATCGTGCTGGAACCGACCTGCCCGGGGATGCTATATGCCGTAATCTCCGCCGCGCTGGAAAGCGCATAAACTGTAATCCCGCTCTGGGTGCCGGTAATGGAGGAAGTTATGGTTTCTGTCGCCGTCACCGACTGCGTCCCGGTTGTTTTAAGCGTAACCCCGTTCGTGAAAGTGTGTGTCCCGTAATCGGATGCGAGAAACGTATAATCGTCGGGTAAAACTGCTTGACTATCGCTGCTGGTAAAATAAACCGTCCCTGTGTATCCGGTCGCTGTGTTATTGCTGCTGTCTTTAGCGGTCACTGTAATCGTACCGGCTGTGTTTGCCAGGCGCGGACTGCTAATTCCGCTGACTGTCAGCGTCGCTGCCGCCCCTGCCACCACCACCGACCCCGGCCCCCAGCTCGGGTCATGGTCGTAGCCGTTAGTGGAAAGTGTGCTTATCCCGGTACCTGATGGGTCCATAATTTTGATACCGACAGGGGTTGTTGGGTAGCAAGAATAGACGATAAAGTTACCGTCCGGCGACCAGGCAGGCTCGGCGCCGGTTCCGATATTTACCCTGTTTGACCCATTGGCGTCCATGGTATAAATCTTCGAGGTGTCTACCAGATAATAAGAAATCTTTGAACCGTCTGGAGAGTATCTGGGTTCATATAACTGCGCGGCAGCCGTATAAAGCGGCGTGAGGATGGAGCTGCTGAGGGTTATAGTATTTATCGTAAGCCCGTTTCCCGATTCGAATATTATTTTTGTCCCGTCTGGACTGTAAGCAGGATAAATATTATCGCTGCCGGCTGGCTGGTTACTCACCTGGGTCAGCCCGGTTCCGGCCGCGTTTATGATATATATGTTGTTCCAGCCGGTGCGCGCAGATTGGAAGACAACTTTCGTGCCGTCCGGTGACCACGTGGGGTTATCATCTGTGTAGTAGCTCGAACCGGCCGGCGGGTCGTCCAGTAGCGTTTGGCCGGAACCGTCGGCGCTCATTTCCCAGATTTGTTTGTGCGATGGGGTGGAGTCGCTCCATTTGGTATAAACAATTTTCGTACCGTCAGCCGAAAGGCTGGGTGCTCCGTCCTGGCCGCCGTCAAAAGTCAATTGCGTCCGGTTGGAGCCGTCGGCATTCATGATATAGATTTCGTCAGGTGCCGACGGTGATACCCGAGAATAGCAGGCGATTTTACCGGTAGGCGTCGCGTTAACTACCTGCGCCGCTGCCGTAGAATGGGCACTATTATAATTAGAATCTCCAACATAAGCAGCGGTAAATTGTGTACTGCCGGCTGCCAAATTTGAAAGCGTAATTGTCGCGGTCCCGTTATTTAAAGCAACAGAGCCGCCGTCACCGTTGGTAAAAGAGACGTTGCCCGTAGGTATAGGGTCGCCGGCCGGGCCTGCGGCTGTAATTGTAAAAGTGACAGTCTGCCCCAAATTAGAAGGGTTCGGAGTAGAGGTGAAAGTGACTGTGGGATTCCCTTTATTGACCGTTTGCGTGAAAGTGGCTGAAGTGCTGGGGAGATTGGAGAAATCTCCCAAATACTGTGCGGGGATAGTATTACTGCCGCCTTGCATCCATGAGCCGGTCATCGTATAAGTCGACTGAGCGCTGGAATTAAGGGTTGTGGAGAGCATACCGGTAGGAGAAAGAGTTCAGGCCAAAATTAACCTGCCCGATGGGAGTATAACTGCCCGTCGGCGTTACCGTTGCCGTAAAGGTGACGTCTTGCCCCCAATTAGAGGGTGATTGCGATGATGTGACAACTGTTGTCGTAGCAGTCCGGACCGGACCCATCATATACAACGCACTGCCCGCAGACATGTTTGAAACGTCATGGACCCCATTTAAGCCGATTATATTGAAAACCACCCCACCGGATGTTGTTGTTCCGAAGCCTTCTCCGTAAACGATAACCGAATTATTGGGCAATTTTATCATAGTGCGGCTCAGACCGGCCCCAATCATTACTCCGCCGTCGCCGGTGGTGGAACCACTGCCTGCTCCTATTACATATACCTGGACCGGGGAAGCATAGAAGATACTGGTATTGGACTGACCTAAAATACCATCATAATTGGAACCCCAGCCGTAAATAACATTACCGGCACTTGCTGAAAATGCCAGGCAATGCGTACCATGGGAGGAAATCTGATCGATACCGGAAAGGTGACCGGTCCCGCCCACCCCGACAACTTCAACCGGAGATGGACTCCTGTATAACTGGGAACTCGTTTGATTTGTCCCCAGGTTGTTCCATGTGTTGCAGCCCCATGTGTAAACATTACCGCCGTTGGTTAATGCCACGCAGTAAGCGTTTGAGGCACAAATACTTTTAATACCGGCCAGATATTGCGTGCCGGCCGCGCCTCCCACTACTTCAACCGGAGTAGGAACAGCAGTGGCACTAATAGAACCGCTGCCTACATAACCGTTACCTATTTGTCCCCAGTCATTATAGCCCCAGGACCAGACGGTGCCGTCATTTTTTAATGCTAAAGTACTCTCAAAACCGGCTGATACGGCCACGATATGCTGCAAGAATCCGGTGGAATCGCTCGGATTTACCACCTGCACCGGCGTAAGCACATTTTGCGTTGCCCCTGTTCCAATAGTGCCGATGCCAAGGTAACCCCCGCTGTTGTTACCCCAGACCCACACCGTACCGTCAGTCTTCAACGCCACACTCCACTCATTGCCGGCAGAAACAGATGCTACCCCGCTCAGGTAGCCGACTCCATTCGGCCCTTTCACTTCTACCGGATTCTGAGCAGTAATACTGCTGCTGCCGGAAGTGCCTTGCCCCAATTGTCCGTAACTATTATCGCCCCAGGCATAAACATTACCGCCGGTTGTGACCGCCAGTGAATGACCGTCGAACCCGGCATCAAAAGAAGTTACGTAGCTTAGGCCTACCAGTGACAGAACCGGGTTATTCGAAGTATCCATGGAACCAAAACCCCATAATGTTCCCGTTGGAACCGCCGCCGCTTTCACCGGTGAAGCTGCCGGCAAGATGGTTGCCAGACAGAGGATTACCGTGATTGCCACACTGGCCATAATTTTCAGGATATGCTGCGATTTCTTTTTCATCTAAGCAAAATCTCCTTCCACCATTATTGATATTGGGGTCTTTATAATCGGTCCCATATCTAAACTAATTTAAAAAGTCAATTAATCTTACAAGATATTATACGGGTTGTAAAGACATTGTTTAGTAAATATTTAGAATGACCGCATGTAATCAGGCACGAATAATCATTGTAAGCTCTGAATTGCAGGAAAAAGCTCAACAAAATCTTAACATGGGGAGGCAACAACTATAACTACAGCGCAAATGGATAAGGGATTCCCTCCTGCGTATGAAAGACAAGTTGAACAAGTTAGATTCAAGCAAAGCTTGAATCTAACTTAATTTTTGTCATTGTCGGGCTTGACCCGGCAATCCACGAGATTTCGGCCGCCCTCAGCCGTGAGGATCAAACTCTTTTAGCTTTTGAAGAACATTCTCCCCAAAAGTGGGGTTTCGATGTCGATGGCCTCTGCCGGGCACGTTTCCTGGCAGCAGTAGCAGCGGATGCAGCGGTCGTAATAATGCTTCGGCGGCTTTGTTTTGTCGCCGTTAACCCAGTTCACCGCCTTCGGTTCGACGGGGCACATCTTAACACAGGTGCCGCAATGTGTACATTTGGTTTTGTCGATCACCGGCCGCGGCGTGATCTTGTTCTTGATGAAAGACATCACCTGGTTGCCTTTATTCGAAACCGGAGCTGTCCGGTTTACCTTAAATTTTTTATCGATAAAAGAATCGAGGCTTTCACCCACAATTTCGATATTTTCCTGATGATATGTTCCCAGATTGGCCTTCTCGCCCAGTTTGGATGTCGGCACCATCTCCGGATTGAGGTCGATGATGCGGCAGGCGGTCGCGTCGAGCGCAATCGGGTCGGCGGATAATAACAGCACGTTTAACTGTTTCGGGTTTCCGCTCCTGGGCCCGTTGCCTTCCATCGCCGTGATGCCGTCCATCACGTACAGGCGCGGCTTGATAAAGGTGTTGATATCAACCAGCATCGCCGCAAAATCATAGGGGTCCGGCAGTTTCACATGATACTGTCCTTTCAAGATGCCTGGGATGCAGCCGAACTGGTTCTTCACCGCGCCGGTGAACCTTACCAGTCCGTGCGTCTTCAGCTTTGCCAGGCTGACCAACCCGTCGCTGTCCAGCACGCCGTTGGCCATCACAAACTTTTTCACCAGCAGTGCGTCTTTATGACTGACTTCCCTGCCGGCGTCGAAATCGGCTAAAATAAATTCCAACTCGTCCCCGACCTGTTTCAGGCCGGCCTTGCGCAAATTCGGCTCTGCCTTGCCGAAACTCGGAGAATCGCCGTAATAGACTTTTGCGCCTGCTTCTTTGAACAGTTGGCCGATGCCGCGGAATACCGCCGGATGTGTCGTTACGCATTTTTCCGCGTTTATTCCCACCAGGATATTCGGTTTCAGGACTATTTTCTCACCCGGTTTTACGAATTGGGATACGCCGCCGAGCAGGTCAATCCCTTTTCTCAGGGACTTTAACACCTGCTGGTCGTCATAAGTTTCACACCTGATTACCGCAACCTTCGTCTTTTTCATCGTTTAGTCCTTCTAATTTTCCGTTTTTCCTGAACATTTCATTCAAAGGTTTCCCGGCCTGCAGCAATCAAGATTAGACTGTTTTCCCGCTTAATGATTCGTTGCCGCGGGCGCTGTTGCCGTCACGTTTAAGGTTACCGCCCGGCTGGTTATCCCGGAGACTGATGCCGTGATATTAGCGGTTCCGACTCCCACGGCAGTCGCTACCCCGGTTGAGGAGATTGTCGCGGCGGCGGGGGTATCGCTGTCCCAGGTTACCTGGGAGCTGATATCCGCCGTCGAACCGTCCCAGTTGATTCCTGTGACCTGATATTGCTGGCTGGCGCCAATCGCCAAAGTCACAGGGGTTGCGGGCGTGACTACCACCGAAGACAACGATATCACCGTTATTGTAAAACTCTGGCTGGTAACATCGTCCAGGGTCGCTGTGATATCGGTGGTTCCGTCGCTTAAACCGGTAACCAGTCCGATTTTACAGGAAGCGACATTCGGGTTGGAGCTGGCCCAGATTACATCATTGCTCAGGTCCGGGGTTGCGCCGTCGGAATAGTTCCCGGTGGCATCTAATTGCATCGTGGAATGCATGGTTAAAATGGGTATTGTGGAATGGGTTATTCTGACTCCGATGGAATTTAATACCGGTGCCGCCTTTTTTGAACCGCAGGCCGTCATCGCCGGGATCAAAATCAATGCCGTTATCACCGCTAACAAATAACCGGTCAACCGTATCTGTCGAATTTTCATAAATCTTTCAACTCTTCTTTTTTCTCGTATTTTCCGGCGAACCCCCCAAAAATCCCTGTTTCAAGCAGTGTAAGATGCCAGCTGCTTGATCCTCTTTACCATATTGGGATGGGTTGTAAATATTTCCCCGACTTTAGACCAAAAACTTAATTTCACATCCATCTGGCGCAGTGTCAACAGTTCATACTGGTCGATGACGCCGTCTTTGTTCCGGTCGATTTGAGAGAGTTCACGTAGTTCGTTCATCGATTGCATCGGGTCGGAAACAAAAAAAGCCTTGGCGCCTTCCACTTTCTTCAACTCATTTTTGTCCCTGATGTTGGCGCTGCTGTTCGCCAGTTTATAGAGCGCGGTCGCCATCTGGTTCGGCTGGTTTCCCAGTTCGACACTGCCCTTATCGGCATAATACTCGCGGATTCTGGAACCGTACAGCACCAGCAAATTGGTGATGAAATAGAAAATCAAGGCGCCGATACCGATTAACGCGCCGTAATTCCCGCCGCCTTTCCGCCGGCTGCCGGCACTCGCGAAACCACCGTATAACATCGTAATTGCGACCCAGTATAATATCATCGGAATCGCTGAAAGCAGGGTGATGATTACCATGTCGCGGTGCTTGATGTGCGACATTTCGTGCCCCAGCACCGCCCTTAATTCATTTTTATTCAGTAATTTGAGAATGCCCTGTGTCACGCAAATCCGTCCGTCTTTCTGCGTTCGTCCGTAGGCAAAGGCGTTCGGCACATTGATCTGGGAAATACCCACCCGCGGTTTCGGCAGATGCGCTTCCTGCGCCAGTTCGGCCACCATGCGGTGCAGTTCCGGTTCCTCGGCCTCGGTCACCCACTTCACCCGCATTGTCCACCCGACAATCGCCGGACTGACCAGGTACTGCAGCAGCATAAATCCGAAAGCCAGGATAATGTAGGCCAGTGCGCCACCGATACCCATGGCTGAACCGATTATGGTAATCACCCCGTAAAGCACTGCAAACATTACTGCCACAAGCAGAAACATCCGCGTCTGAAGTCCCATTAGTTATTCCTCCGTTGTAGAATGGAAAATCTTTTCCCTTTCCAGAAAATATTATACACCACATCGTAAAAACAGGCACAACTCATCTATTGGGCTAACCGGGTTAAGTAAACATGTAATTGCAGGACCTGAAAGGGGGTGTCAGCCCTCTCGCCCCGGAGAGAGGGGATGCCACAAATCAATTAATAAATATTTCAAAGCAATATGCGGATAATATTAAGCCGGGGCTTGGCCTCTAACGGCCGTGTTAGCCGTTAAGGTTTGGCCGTTGTATATTTTTCCGCCGCATCAATTATGCGGTTGAGCATCGATATCATTTGCTGCCTCTCGGCCTCGGACAGAACCGAGATGATCAATTTGTCGGAAACCACCTTATAAATATCTTTGCAGATTTGCTGCCCTTTTTCGGTTAACTCGAAACTCAATAAAGTCGATTTGGGAGTTTCGCGCGTTTTTCTGACCAGCCCGTCTTTCTCCATCCGCATCATTTGCATCGAAAGCGTGTTAATTTCCCGGTCCGTATAGCGGGCCAGTTCCACTAACGTCGTTTTCCGTCCCAGTTTACTGAGGATTGTCAGGATATTTGCCTGCCGGGGAGAAACGCCGAACGGCGCCAGCTCTTTTCGTCTGATGCTGAATAGTAAGTGCCTGGACTTGCCGATCAGATACCGCACATGTAATGTGCTGTCTTGCGGTATTATTTCCACCATGTTGTCACCCCCCGGGCATAATTTTCATTAAGTATAATATATCGCACCATTTTTGACAAAGCCCGCCGGACGATGCTATACTTCTCAATAATTTACCGTATTCACTAATGAATACTATAACGAATACTTATATGAATATGAGGAGAAAAATGATTTCCAGATTTCAATTATCCACCGAAATTATCTTTGGCGCCGGCAGTATCGAAACCCTCAGCGGGGAAGCGGCGAAATTGGGACGTAAAGCGCTGCTCGTGACCTACCCGGATATCCGNNAGCGTCATGGATACCACCAAGGGCATCGCCGTTACCAGCGCCGGCAGCGCTTCGGTTTGGGATTACACTCTCCATCGTGCCTCACCGCAAAACCCGATTCGTCCCATCATCCAGGTTCCCACGATTGCCGGCACCGGTTCCGAGATGAATCCCAGCGCCGTCCTGACGCACTGGGAATCCCACATCAAAATGTCGCTGGGCGGATATCCCCCGCTGCAGGCCAGAGTGGCCATAGTCGACCCGGCGTTAACATTGACCGTCCCCATGCGCCAAGTCAAAGCCGGCGGCGTCGATATCCTCTCCCACCTCATTGAGTATTATCTCACCGATGATACCCCTCATCCCTTCACGGACGGCATCAGTGAGACCGGGATGAAAATAGTGGTGGAATATCTGCCGCGCGCAATCGCCCACCCCGACGATATCGAGGCGCGCACCGAACTTTCCTGGGCCAGCACCGTGGCCATGTCGAAATTTGCCCGGTTAGGCGGCGGCGGCGGGAACATGACCTGCCATGCCGTCGAGCATGCCTTGAGCGGCTATTATGATGTGACCCACGGCGAAGGGCTGGATGCCTTATTGCCGGCCTGGATGCGGCATTTTTACCGGGCCGATAATCCCCGCTTCAATTCTCTCGGCAAGAATGTCTTCGGCAAAAAGGACGGGCTTAAAGCCACCGAACAGTTCCTGGAAAGCATCGGCATGCGGCTGCGCCTCGGCGATTTAGGCTGTAAATTAGAAGATACGCAGTTAATTACGGATCTGGTGTTCAAATCCTATCCCGGCAAACTTGCCCTGGACGCAGATGCCGTCTCGCAAATTTACCGAGACTCTTTCTAATAATTATTGTTTGTTTGCGGCTAGGGACGTGTTAGGGAACCAGCTATCGATACCTAGCGAGAATGGTACAAACTATTCTGTTGTTAAAGTGCTGCCTTAAAAAGACCGATTAATTCAATTGATAAAGTATGGGCATACAGGCACGATTTTGCGACGAATAAATATATATTTGAAAATTCACGAAACAATTCTTGAAATTAAGTATGCGGCGCCCCTCGCGGTAAACGGGATAATGAGCTGCGATTTGGGATTTTTCCCCAAACTGGAATGACTTTACCGAATTGGAGGGTGAAATTCGGGGTTCCACCGCTGGCATGTTTTCCCCCGGATTCAGGCGGGCGAGTTCTACATCAGCCTGCGGCCGAGTACCTTCGGGAAACCTGTCCCTACAGAAACACAGGGGAATGCCCCTTTCGGCATTTTTGGCAGTTGAACTTCCTACTTTACTTCGAATTAACTCCGTAAAGTACCTTCGACTGTGGTCTTCGGTATTAACCCTTTACTGGGCGCT
>PMCB01000014.1:8968-10480 GCA_003153955.1 Dehalococcoidia bacterium
GATTTTGTCACCTCTTTTTGGGGAGCATTCGGCTATCAGGGGGCAGCCTTTAGTTTTTTTGTACACCCTCACCCTGTACATTTGCTTTAATGTAATTCTACCAAAGCAAAGTACCTTCGGCCCTCTCCCCTCAAGGGCGAAGGAACTAACCAGCGGTCACCTCGTTTTGAGGAGCAGTCAGCTATCGGTGGTCGGGGTGATAAAACGGGGCGGTCGGGTTCGAAACCCGACCCTACAGAAAGTATGTCGATTTGTGGGCCAAAAGAATGACATGGGGATTTCAATGAACCGCAAGGGAATCCTTCGTCCTCCTGAGGCGGACTCAGGACGTGATAATGTTTGCCCCTCGACTTTAATTTATCTGCCGTCCAGGCTATTTCACAACAGAAATCCACCACGGCCCTTTCCCGGTGGTGTAGGTCTCAATCAGCTTTAATTCCGCCGTCTCCGGATTCACCCTGTAGGCCAAAAGTTTGTTGGACTTCTCCCCGGCTGCGTACAGGAAATTCCCCTCCGGGTCCAATTCGAATGCCCTCGTCTCAGCTTCGCAGGGTACCTGTCCGGCAGACTTCAACCTGCCTGCAGCATCGATTGAGAAACAGGCCATGCTGTTGTGCCCGCGGTTGGCGACATACAGGCATTTTCCGGATTTGGTGATGTGAATCTCCGCGCACCGGTTTTTCGCCGTAAAATCGTCCGGAATCGTCGAAACTGTCTGGAATGCGCTCAACGTTCCGTTGGTGCGGTTAAAGTTATAGGCCGTAACATTGCTCCCCTCTTCGTTGCCGAAATAAACGATATTCAGCTTCGGGTGAAAACAGAAATCGCGCGGGCCGATGGGCTCTGCCGGCACCACTCTGTCCGGGATGTTCGGCGTTAAGTGTCCCGTTTTTTCGTCAAATTTAAACTGCAAAATCAGGTTCGGCCCCACTACCGCGATATGGGGCAGATAAACGTATTTATTCGAGGGGTCGGTCAGCACGGAATGGACTCCCCGGGCAGTATCGAAGAATTCTGTCGCCGGACCGGTCACGATCCCATCCTTGCCGATAGGGTGCACAGCGACCTTCCCGACCCAGAAATAGGTCGAAAGCAGGAAATTCCCCTTTTTGTCCGTCGCCACGTAACCGGGCTCCAGTCCCACTTCCAGTGTGCCGATAAGCGCTAACTCACCGGTTTTCAAGTTACGGCTGTACGTCGAAATCGCCTGAATGCCTTTCCGCACAACATATACAAATTTCCTGTCGGGAGAAATCGCCAGGTCCGAAGGGCTGCCCGGCACCACTGTTTCGCCCTGTATTGTCAGCCCGCCTGTTTGCCCATCAATCGTGAACATCTGGATTTTATCCTCGCCCGAGGCCGAAACATACAAATAAGCCACCATCTCTATTTATCTCCCTGTGAATTCGTTGGATTATGTAATCTTTGGCTGATATCACGATTATATTAGGTTGTCTTCATCCCCAGCACCGCCAAAGCTTCTTTTGCCGTCAGCATCGGCTCGATTTCGTA
>PMCB01000014.1:10495-24841 GCA_003153955.1 Dehalococcoidia bacterium
GTCACTTCGATAAACTTCTCGGCCGCGACAATCGATTTATCCGGGGGATATATTACGGTCGTTACCAGAAACATCTCTTTTCTCCTTGTAATGTAATCTTTATCCTTTTAATTCAGTGCCTTTTTGAGAAGCAATACTAATCTTTTTATTCCGCGTAACCTGCAACTTTGGCCATCCGAAAATAGACATTGGAAACTATTTTTATGGATTCCCGATCAGGTCGGGAATGACAAACCGGGGAAAACAGCTTCAAGTAAAGCTTGAAGCTGTTTTCTTTTCAGTGTCATTGTCGGGCTTGACCCGACAATCCAGAGTTTTTAGATAGCCTCGTACGTAGTGATTTATTTTTAGTTTCTCCTTTCGTAGTGTTTTTAAAATATAACACCATTTAATCGGGGTTCTTCAAAATTCCTGTTTACTAATGCCTGAACTGCCGCGGCATCATTGTCTCGATTTCAAATCTAAAACCCTGGATGGCGTTAAACTGCACACAGTGTTTCGTAATTTCGACGATGCCGTCTTTGATGTTCGCGTCATCGACCTCAAAAATGGAAAGAACTTTGATGCCTTCCTCCATGTTTGAATTGACCAGCGCATGCAGCCGTTTCAAAAAGGGCGGCAGCTCTTTCGCCGCCACCTCGACGTACTTCTCTGCCATTTTTTGCGATTTATCCGGCGGAAATACCGCCGTCGTTACCAGAAACATCTCTTTTCTCCTTTTGGTTAGTTCCCTTTGAGTCGCAACGAAATACTTGAGGCATTAAGCCGAAATGTACGCCCCTTGCGGGAGAGGGCCGAAGGTGAGGGGTAAATTTAGGCGCGCACATTTGAGAAAAATTCCGGCAGGCCTTTAATCCCCAACCTCAGCCGGAATAGAGCGCCCGCATCTTTGCCGTGTAGTTTCCGGTCGCTGGCGCCGGCCGTCGTTACATAAATCTCATCCAGGTTTTCGCCGCCGAAGGTTACGCTCGATACCTGGTCTGCCGGGAAGCGTATCCGCCTTTCTTCCACGCCTTGCGGCGTATATCTCACCAGGCACCAGCCACCCCACCGCGCCGACCAGATATAACCTTGCGCGTCCACGGTCATCCCGTCCGGGCCTGCTTCTCCCTCGATTTTCGACACCTTAATGAACGGGCGCTGATTGGTTAATGCCCCGGTTTTCCGGTCGTAGTCAAAGATATAGATTGTCAGCGCCGGGTGGGTATCGGTGTAATACATCTGCTTTCTATCCAGGGTGAAACCCATGCCGTTGGAGCAACCGATATTATCCAGCAGCTTGGTGATTTTGCCGTCCGTGTCCAAGCGGTACAGCCTGCCCGGTTTTCCCTCCGCCGAATAAGTGCCGCAAAAAACGCGGCCTTCCGGGTCCGCAATGACATCGTTGAAGCGGTGCTCGTGCTCTCCCGGCAGTTCCTTGATGACTGTCGTTGTTTTCCCGTTTTTCCAGATGACGACCTCGCCTTTCGTCCGGAAAAGAAGCAAAGCGCCGTCTTGCTGGACGGTGAATCCGCCCACCGGGATGTCCTCATAACACTTTTCGCTCTTGCCGGTTGCCGGGTCATACCAAAATATCCGCCCTTTGATGATATCTACCCAGTAAAGCTTTTTCTCCAGCGGGTGCCACAGCGGGTTTTCGCCGCATTCACATTCGTAATTAACAATCAGCTCCGGTTCCATCGAAATCTCCTTAGCAAAAAACCATCGCGTAAACGCGTTACCACATCATAGAAAAAGCAGGCGGAATTGTCAAAGAAAGGGGATTGTCTTAATATTATTATCACTGGACATCCGCCGGAATATATGCCATCCTATACATATATTTTGTCCGGAGCGCGCTTAGACCATATGATTGCGGCGAAATTCAGGCAAAATTAATCAGGTTATAATATACTGAAAGTGAAAATTGCTATATCATCATTAGTAATAACATCGTTGTCGTCTCTTTTATAATAAAAGGGAGGGAATTAGATGTTTGGCGAAGCGCTTAAATACAAAGTTTTACAAAAAAGTAAAAATTTCGAAATCAGGCAGTATCAGGAATATCTCACTGCCTCTATTGAAATAGATTCTGATTTTACCCAGGCTTCAGCTACTGGCTTTGGCATCCTTTCGGATTACATTTTAGGCCATAACTGGTCCCAAAAACGCGTACGAATCGATGGTGCGGCCAGCGGCGCCAAGGTTGAAGGCGAAAAAATCGGCATGACCAACCCGGTTCTCGCCGCCGCGGCCGGACGGGGCGGGTATATTATTTCCTTTATTATGCCGTCGCGGTTCAGTAAGGAGAATTTACCCGAGCCTTTTGATAAACGCATAAAAATCCGGGATGTCATGCCTTTCAAAGCCGCGGTGTTGAAATTCAACGGGAACCTCGATGAACAAATGATTGAAAAGCAAACCCTGGAATTACAATCGTGGCTGACGCATAATGCGTTGACTTACAAATCCGGATTTTTCTTCGCGCAATATAATTCGCCGGGTATTCCGGCCCGCTTCCGGCGCAATGAAATCATCGCCGAACTGGACTAGTTTTTCGGGAGAAACAATGGATATCAAAACCAATCCCTGGGACGATATTTTTAAAGAAAAAGGCCGGTTTTTCAACCATCCTCATGCGGATATGCCCGGTATCGTTAATTTACTGAAAGAGCGAAATGCGTCCGCCGTGCTGGATTTAGGCAACGGCACCGGACGGCACACAGTTTACCTGGCACAAAACGGCTTCAAGGTATACGGCATGGATAATTCCCCGCAGGCCACTAAATCGGCGCAGGAATGGCTGCAGGCGGAAGGCTTGACCGCCGACCTGAAATACGGGGACATCACCGAGCCGTTCCCCTATCCCGACGCTTTTTTTGACGCGTTAATCTCCATTCAGGTCATCAATCACGGGGATAATGCCACCGTCAAAAGGATTGCCGACGAAATTACACGTGTACTCAAGCCGGGCGGGGTTCTTTTCATCAGCGTGGCCACACTGAAAAACCAGGCCAAAACCTGGGAGCAAATCGAACCGAACACATTCATGCCGCTGGACGGACGTGAAAAAGGACTGCTGCACCACTTCTTCACTCCTGAAGAATTACAGGGACTGTTCAACGGTTTTGAAATTAAAGACACCCACCTGGACAAAGGCCAGCATTATTGCCTGACCGCCGTGAAAAAATAACCCGGTTTACCGCTATTCCACGCAGGCTTTTTCATTTTTTATAATCGGCGGACACCGCTGATTGGCTGCGATTATATTCTTTTTAAAATCCCTGTTTTGCGTGATTTTGACCTGCATTAAAGAATATTTCTCCTCCGTAATTGGGCATATTTTACCTATTGACGGCTTGAAATAACTTTGTTACAATGGCGCTATGAAAAAAACAATTTTAGCTTTAATCCTCTTTCTTTTGGTCGCCATTATGGTTATTGCTCCAACCCCTGTTTTGGCCACTTTCCCGTTTGACTCTCCCAATTTTTTACCCCCGCCGTGCCGGATTGGCCTGAAATTCGATAAATTGGATTTGGGCAATTACCCGATTTTAATTCACACGACGTTTGTTGACGTGGTAGACGGCACATGGAACCTTGATATCCAGCAGGACGGGACATTCAGTAAAACGGTGTCGCAAGTAGCTAATAATTACTCCCCCGAACGTTTTGCGCCGGGGACTCCTCCCCTGACGGGGGTTTTCACCCTCACCGGCGTATACAGAAAAGGGCAAATCAGCGGTCAATGGACTTATGCGCTGAATATCCCGCCCAGAACGGACTGGCCTCATCCGGAAACCTTTTCCGGCAGCGGCACTTTTTATACGTTTGATGTCATTACTGAAACTTCCGGGAGTGGGGTGATTGAAGGCGGCATGACCCGATCCAAGACAAATTGGAAAAACTCCGACATGAAAGAAACGGTCGATGCTACCACCAGCGAAACCATACGGAATACCTGGGTCGCCACCTCAAACTGCACCAATGGTATCTGTGGGTGCTGGGAATATCCGGCACCGCAGGATTCGTTATGCCGGTTCAATTCACTGACCGGCGAAATAGGTTACGTTCATTGTAATACCGCCGAAATAACGCAGGAATGGATACCGGCGCTCCCCAAAACCAAATTATTGGTGGGCGACCATATCTCTACCGGCCAGGACAGTTCCTGTATCTTGAATTTTGCGGACATGACCACGTTTCAAATGAAGCCCGAGTCTGAAGTTATTGTTCAGAGCCCGCCTGCTCAGGAAACCAAGATGGGCCTGGTGGCCGGCCATTTGTGGATTAATTTCAAGAAAATGGTGACCAACGGCACGATGGAAGTAGAAATGGGCCAGGCGGTCGCCGGAATCAAGGGGACCACGCTGGTGGTGGAACAGGCCAACGGCGTCTCCACATTGAAAGTAATCGAAGGCACGGTCGCATTTACATCCAAAGCCACCGGCCAAACGATTGATGTGAATGCAGGGCAGACGGTTTCCGCCAACTTTACCGGATTAACGCCTGTTACTAATTTCGATGTCACTCAGGAAAGCGCAACCTGGAAAACCCTGGCAATGGCACAAAAATCGCAAAGCTCGTCCGTGTCATCGATGATGATAATCATTATTGCCGCCGCCGTGGTGGTCATCGTTGCCGTCGTGGTTTTCATCCTTGTAAAGCGGAAAAACAAAAAGGAACCGGCTAAAGAGTAAATCCTTCTCTTAAATATCAGCCATTTTTTTTTAGGCGCCCGCCTTGCGACGGGTGCCTTTAATTTTTTACTACGTTAAATAAAGACAAAATCTCGAAGCAGGAATTACGGATATTGCCATCTAGTTGCCGTCTCACTATTCTTTCTCAAACAAAAGATAATGGTTGACCGAGCTGGTTAAAGCGTCAACCAATGTCGCCTGGTAGGTATGAAGGTGCCATCCTTTCTGCTGATAGCTGTCAATTGTTCCGGCAATTTTGTCGTGGTGGTTGACCAGAACGCATTCGTATTTTTTCATGTTTACCTCGCCTCTTTTTTTCGACTATTCATCGTGTTGGCAGTGTTAATGAATCTATATGATAGCATGAAGAGACAAGCAAGCTACTGCCTGTTAATAATAATCTGATAACCGCCTCATCCCTCTCCATTCTGCCCTTAAAATCCCGTAAAATAACCGGTCGCGGAATTCGCCGTACTATTTGACGAAGCGCCGCGGCAGGCATTCTGTTCACTAAACGCAGCCTGAATCAGTTAGTACTGGTCCCGGTTCCGGAGAAAATCCCCGAACCATATACGCTCGTCCATGTGCCCTGCATGGTCAAGACGTGACTCGAAGCAGTTATTTTCCCCTGCCAGCTTGTCGTGACAGCGGTCGAATTAATTGTGAAACCTACTGTGCCCGTTAAATTACCGTTAGCGTCCACCTGCGCCGCGATGGTGGTATTGACAGAGTCACCGTTTGAACTCGTCAGGGTACCGGTAAAATTACCGTTGGCGTCTACTGCCACTGTCATTGTACCGCTGATATTATAAGTTTTGCTGTTGATTGCAATTTGACCTGACCAGTTACCAGAACCGGTTCCCTGATATGGAAACGCGGCTTTCGTTGTAGTGTTCACCGCAGTTGTGGTTGACACTTGAGTGCTTGTGGTGGTTGCGGGAGTTGAGGTCTTCTTTGAACCACACGCCGTCATGCCAATCATCAAAACGGTCGTCAGCCCGATCACCAGACAGAAACCGGTAAATCCTATTTGTTTCCTTTTCAAAATATCGCTCCTTTCTTTTTTACTCTACCTTCTGCATTCTAATTCCCATTTTACAATATTTCATTGATAGTCAACTTCACCAATATTATTAGCCTGAATCGGGGTATCCGTGCGCAATTGAGCCCCGTTAAATCTAGGATTTCCCGGTATTTCGAATTGATTCCAGGTTCTTATACAAGTTATGCTGAAAAATCGTGAAGCCCTGTTTCTGCCAAAAAGAATTTGCGCCCAAACTTTGAGACGCGGTCTGCACTTCCACACGATCGATATCGTTCGACTGAAACCATTTAATTATTTCAGTAAACATCTTTTCACCGATACCGGTGCGGCGATAGCCGGCGGTGATGGACATAGTATCGACATACCCGTACTTACCGCGTTTTGAACCCGGCGTAATTCTCTTTATTTCCGACAAAGAGTAGCCGACAACTTGTTTCTTATCTATCGCCACCAGTACAAGCCCGTCGTCTGATTTCATGAAACGCCGCAGATGATTTTCAGTCATGCCTGGAATTGGGTTGTCAATCGGACTCCAAATAGGGTCGATATCCTCGTGAAATTTAATAAATTCCAAATACAATTGTCCAATAGCTGCTACATGTTTTTCTTCTGCTCTTATAATTTCGATCATTTAAATATTCTCTCTAATCTTAGTTTATTTGAATATCATCGGGATATCTGCCGTTCCATTTGATGCGGCTCCGCAGTCGCTTTTCAAGTCCGTCCCCTATTTCGCTTCCTTTACTTCGGTCCTTGAATAGCCGCGCCAGAACAGGAACCCGACCGCCGCCGCGAAAACCGGCACCGCAATCGGCCCCCAGACAAAGAACGGCTTATCCGGGAACCGGTCCAGTAAAAAGCCCCCCAGCAGCGGCCCGCAGGAAGTGCCCAGCACGGCGCACAAATTCAATATCCCCATGTTTTTCCCGATGTCTTCCGGTTTGGACATTCTGGCGATAGCTGAGTTCGATGTCGGCACAAACAGCATCTCCCCGGCCACCAAAATCGTAATCGAACCCACCGCCGGTAAAAACGCTTTCACCCACGTCAGCGACAAAAATCCCAGCCCGTACAAAACACTCCCCAGAAACAGGGAGATGCGGGAACCCAGCCGACCTATTTGCCGGGAAATCGGGTACTGGAAAACGATAATCATCACCCCGCTGATTGACATCAGCAGGCCGTACTGTTCCGGTTTAAATCCGATGTGGTCCACTGAGAACACCGAAAGCGTGCCGCCCCACTGCGACATCTCAAAAAAGAACAGCATGCACAGCAGGCAAAAAGTAATCATCGTGGAATCGGCCAGAAACGACTTCAGCGTGCTCCTGGAAATCAACGCGGTATGTTTCCCGGTACCGCCGCGCGGCAGGTAAGGCGTGCCGAACAATGACAATGCCGTCACCACGGCGCCCGCCCCGAAAACCCAGGCATAAGAATAATGCCCCAGCAGCAGTCCCCCGGTCAACGGTCCGATTGCCCATCCCAGGTTCCCCCCGATGGCCATCATACCGTAAGACTCGGCCAGGTTTTTATTTTGCGCGGCGTCCGTCACCAGCGCCGAAATCGCCGGGGCCGCCATGCCGCCGGCCATCGAAACCAGCACGGACGTGCCGCAAATCACCAGTACCGGCGCATTCATCCCCATCAGCACAGCCATCAGCGCGAACATCGCCGTTTCCGTAATCTGGAAGATGATAAATATCCGCCGGTGCCCGAATCTGTCCGCCAGCGCGCCGCCGACTACGCTGAATCCTCCGGAAATCAACCCGGAAATCAGGATAATCAGCCCCACCAGTGTCATTTCGAGGCGGCGCTGCAAGTGCAGGTAAAGCGACAAATAGGAAAAAGAGATGGATATCCCCGTTATGCGGATGGCCTGGATGCCCATCGCCGCCCAGATGCCGGGGCCGAACCGCTTCAGGTTCACCTTATTCATTATTTTATTAAATATTTTCACTTTTTATCTCATATCGTCTTAATTCAGTCCGGAAAAAGAAAGAGCCCGGGATATTTGTTCCGGGCTCAGTGTGCTCTGACTGTTTTGAGAGTTATCCTAGAGTTTTTCTATCTCCGGCAAACAGGCACACCTAGCCGCGGACGGGAATCCATGAACCCCCGCGGTGCGTATAATTTTAACGATGCCTGCTGTCCTCATTTTGATTTCTGCTTCCTTACACGAATGCCCTACTATACAACGGATAAATAATTATTGTCAATATGAAATTTCCGGTCTTATGCCAAATCTTTCTTGATTTGCTCGAACTGTTCCTTGTTGATTTCGCCTTTCGCATACCGCTCGCTGGCTATTTCCACCGGGGTCTGCCGGTTTGCTTTATCCCCTCTGGTGAATTTTCTGTAAAACCATAAACATAAAGCGACAAAACCCGCTAAGAGTATTGCGATTAATAACAGATTAATAATCGAGGCAGCAACATCCATCGGACTTGAGAGACCATTCAAGATATCTTCCTCCATGTACAACGTTAAGAGTATTTTATCAGTATCTGTGATATTTCTCAATATTATATATACCAAATGTCATGAGGTGGGTAGAGTTGCACTCACCTCCCAGCTTTGTAAAGGAGGGTTTCAAACCCTCCCGCCCCGTTCTCCATACCATCGCAGTCCTATATCCATAATTCCTTTGTCGTTCCCAATCCAGCATATCCTTTTTGCCAGCCCCCTCAACAAAGTCTATAATTGACACTATTAGTCAGGAGATTGATTACCGATGGAAATAAATCCGGAACTATTGAGTATTGCCGGTGCACTCGCGGATGAGGAAAATTTCAAAATTCTGGCCGCCGTCGCCCTTGGCGCCAACACCCCGGATAAAATCAGCCGCCTCACCGGCTTCGACAATACAAAAATAATCAAATCCATGATAAAACTTGAGAAAGCCGGATTGGTGGATAATCAGTTAGATACCGGCCACTGTTACCGTGCCCAAAAACTTAAAGATATTAATCATCATCTCAACACCAGTATGGCGCATAAACCGACGCCAACCGGCATCGACCGCTTCATCCGCAACGGGCGACTGCAAACTTTTCCCAAATCCCGCGACGACCGTTTGCTGGTGTTGGAATATCTTGCTAACCTGTTCGAATTTGACAAACAGTACCCGGAAATCGAGGTTAACATCAAACTGACTAGCCTGAACCAGGATTTTGCCGCTTTGCGCCGCTACTTAATCGACTACAGGTTCTTCGAACGCAGCAATGTCACCGCTGACGGCCGCACCACTGTCTTCTACCGCCGCGTACCTGCCAGCCCTGTAAAATAATAAAGCGTAAGCGCGACAGCACTTGCACCCCTACGCATAAGTTGCCCCATGTCCTTCAGTGATTCCATTGTTACCGCTGATACGGCACGAAATCTCTGGATTGTCGGGCTTGACCCGACAATGACAATGAAAGGGAAACAGCTTCAAGCAAAGCTTGAAGCTGTTTCCCTCGGTATGTCGTTCCCGACCTGATCGGGAATCTATCACACCAATTCTGTCTGGATGCAAACCCCGAAATACGATTCATTGGCTCTCCACTCCATCCCGTTGAAAGCTTGTCCAATACTTGGTAGGGCAACGTGATCCGGCAGCCAATTATAGTTATACAGGCGTCCCTGCCTGTACGCTGCCCCTCCCCCTTTCCGCCGTGCTATAATTGTCGTTAGTATTTCTCCAACAGCTATAAAAAGACGAATTTTTGCACTGATGCGTATCGATAAATCAATTGTTCAAAAAGTAGAACACGCCCTCAGATTCGCCACCGCCGAGGGGATGGCCTACGGCGCCGTGATGGGCTTCGGCGATAACTTTATCGTCGCTTTCGCCGTTGCCATCCAGACCAGCAGCTTCCTCATCGGCATCCTCTGCTCCGTGCCGGGCTTTTTAGCCTCGCTGGCCCAACTCTGGGACGCAACCATTGTCCGCAAGATGAAAAGCCGCAAAGCTGTGGTCATCACTTTTGCCCTGCTGCAGGGACTGATGTTCCTCCCGATGCTCGCCCTCGCGTTTATTCATAACAGCAGCGTCGGCTGGTGGCTGGTTCTTTTCGCCACCATTTACTCGATATCGTCCGCTCTGACCTCTCCCGCATGGGGCAGCATCATGGCGGAGGTCGTGCCGGAACACCTGCGCGGCCGGTACTTCAGCTTCCGCGGCAGCCTCTCCACCCTCTCAAACACCATCGCCTTTCTGGCCGGCGGGATTTTTCTGACTTTTCTGGTGCACAAAGCGTTGTGGGGATTCGCCATTCTCTTCGGCGCGGCGTTTTTAGCCCGGATGATATCCTCCGGCTTGCTCACTCAGCTCTATGAATTCCCGCAAAAAGAAAAACCGGTGCAGCAGGCCAGCAGCGGCAGCTTTATCCGTAATTTATTTTCCTCCAATCTCGGCCGCTACATGCTCTTCCTTTTCTCGATGAGTTTTGCGGTCAATATCGCCAGCCCCTATTTCGCCGTTTATCAGCTGCATAGTTTGAAACAAAGCTACTTCGTNNGCCGCCGACCGCATCGGCAACCTCAAAGTGCTGCTGATGACGTCTTGCCTGATTCCGTTAGTGCCGTTGTTCTGGCTTTTCTCGAAAAATCTGGCATATCTGGGCATTGTGCAGGGTTTCTCCGGCCTGGCCTGGGCCGGCTTTAACCTGTGCTCGGTGAATTATCTTTACGATGCCACCGCCGCCGGCGAAAGAACCAAATATCTCGGCTATTTTAACTGCGGCAACGGTCTGGCGGCCGGGCTCGGCGCACTGCTGGGCGGATATCTGATGACTCATGTGCCGGCTTTTAACGGCTATCAGGTCCTCACCGTTTTCCTGATTTCGGGCGTATTGCGCGCGACGGCTGCTCTCGTTTTCCTGCCCGGGCTCAAAGAAGTCCGCAAAGTCAGCACGGTGCCTGCCGCCGAATTGTTCCATATTCTGACTGGCGGACGTCCCGCCGACCGCCGGTTCAGCCACCGCCGCTTCTCCCTCATCCACCACCACGAACCGGCCACTTCCGAAAGCAGCAAGTCCGGCTCGATAAACGACTAGGTTTTGAAAGCATAACGCCTGGAATTAAAAGTTACCATGGGATAAACATCCCGATGTTTTTCAATAGATAACGAATAATGCTATATTATTAATAAATTCATTAGGGGCATTCCGTTGTTAGCCTACAATAAAAAAGAAGAAGAATTTTATAAATTCCTAGAGAAGGAAATTGAACCAATCTCATTTGGAGAACTCAAAGAGACAGCCTATCGAGCTTCAGTTTACCTTTTAGATAACACGTATATTCCTTGTGTCCTTTTCCGTAATTCCTATGCACAGACTGACCGTGCAATCCGTACTTTTGATGAAACAAGAAATAAAATTCCGGCAGACCCGAGAATAGGTTACAGACAACATGTTCGAGCATTCACTACGGGAGACAATATTATTGCTAGCGATATAATATCGAGGATTGAAAAAAGTCCATTTGCGATTTCGACAGCTTGCTATCTTGAGTTATCAGCGATGATGGAATTGGAGGGTGGTGGTATTTCGTTTCTTGGTAAAATGAAAGATGGGCAAAAGTTTAATTATTTTATAGATTCCGATGTAGAATTTATCGAAATGCCGAATGGGTATGTTGCTAGTCAATTAATAGAAATTATTCCACACACAAGAAGAGATGACTTCAAAGATTTAAAAGAGAAGTTTTTCTTTAATTGTTACCTCGATTATATTCCCTATCCTTGACAATGTACTCATGGAATGGCAAACATCACGTTGTTCGTTTAATGGTGACAAAATTCTTTTAAACCGCAAGGTTGGGTTGTTTCGGTTTTTATTCCTGAATTAAGAACGGATTCACTCTTTATCTATTGTTTTTTTGGTTACCACCGCGAGGAGTGTAACGACGCGGCGGCCTCCGCTATGCAACTATCTATGGCAATAGTAAGCAGCAAGTCCGGCTCGATAAACGATTAATGATTTAAAATTTTCAGTTCGTTTGTCGCAGCTTGAGTTAAATCAGAATTATCCGCTATCTCAACAACAGGACTCCAATATTGGGTGACATTAAACACGGAGGAAGGTTATTATTGAGTGTAATACTTAGTATTAATCCTAAATATCAAGTTTTGTATTCATTTAATTTTTATGTCAGTTTAAAAAACGTTAGAATGAGATATAATGAAAGCACTATCGACAATACACCTAAAATTGCAACGGATATTCTCCAACCAAGGTAGAGTTTAAAAGATATGGAATCAGAGTAATTGGAAAATCGGGCTTTTCTTGTTTGCCTGTATTGTGCAGCTCTATTGTACTCATTGAAAAACTTCGGATCGAACAGGGGTCTATTCCTCTCAAATAGGTTGTATTCGCGCACATACTTAAAGTATTTAACGAAATTACTAGCATCAGGTGGGCTTACATTTTTGGATTGAAAATAATTAAGGTTATTTTGATAAAATCTTTTTAGGTACCATATCACAATCCATTGTGGAAAGAATATCAGAATAATCCCAACGATTAGAAGTAAAATTGATATTATTATCATTAATTCGCAACTTATCGATATATCATTTTTTAGCAGTATATCATTCCCGAGATTTAAAATAAAGTATTTTGCGAAAGATTATTATTGGTATGATGTTGACGTAATTGTTGTTAATAAACTGTAAACAAATTCAAGAGGCTAATCTCTTTTATCAGTCATTTTACCACCCCCATTATTGATATATCTTATAAGAACGTTTATAATCTTTTCAATCGGATATTATCCGGCAATTCCGGCTCTCCCCTCACCAAATCCTCATTTTTGCGTTTTACTATTGACATCTCCGAAATAACTTGCCGGAAAAATGGGAAAAGTGAAAAAATACCGGTTTCTGCTGATTACCCTGGCGGTTCTCGCCGCCGCGGTTGTGATAGCCCTCGCCGCGGTGATTGCGAACTATAGCCGGAATCAGTCGTTTACCACGGTCGGCACGATTTCTGACGGCTCGGGCGGCGCTATCGTCACCTGGCAAAACAACAAGGGCATTTACGTCCAGCACATCGATTCTTCCGGCAAGCTGCTTTGGCTACAGGGCGGGTTACCTGTCTCCGAAGGTACCGGGACGATAATTAGCTCTATGGTCCTAAGCCAGGCAGGTTTCAGCATGGTTAGCGACGGCTCCGGCGGGGCGATTATTGCCTGGGCCGGTGAATCTGCTGCCTCGGCGAAAATTAGTAACATGGACAATTTCAATCCCCTCAACATCTATGTGCAAAGAATCGGTTCTGACGGCGTCCTGATGTGGCCGGATACCGCCGTTGCTGCCGGAGATAACTGGCAAATTGTTGCCGCCGGTGACGGCAGCGCAGTTATCGCCTGGGACAATTTCAAGCCTCATTCCATGGCGCTCCGGGACGATTATCTCTGCCTCCAAAAGTTCGCCCCTGACGGCACCAGGTTGTGGGGAAATAACGGACTAACTCTCATCACATCTTCACCGTTTCAGACATCAGCCTCCGGTAATGTCGACCGTTCTCTGCCGACTTACACCGGCACCCATGATATCGTGTCTGACGGCGCCGGCGGCGTGGTCGTCATCTGGGATGAGGAACGGGGAAACGGCGCTAACCAGGCGTATGCCCAAAGAGTGGATAGTCAGGGGAATCCTGCCTGGTCCGGCAATACTTTGGTCGGAAACGGGACTTATCAAAGTCATTCGTTGCTGACGGACGGCTCCGGCGGCGCTTTTCTGACGCTGCAGGCTTACAACCAGGGAGTCACGTTCCGGGTGCAGGTCGGTCACGACGGCGGACTGCTGGGAGTGACGCAATATTATCCTTATTCGGCCGGCGATGGTTCCGGCGGGAGCATCAATTGCCGGATTCAATTAGTCCAGCCGAATGCGGGTTCGGGGACGATTTACGACACCCTCTACGTTCAGCGGCTGGATGCCGCCGGTTCCCCGGTTTGGCCGGAGAAACAGGTTATTTCCAGCCGGTTGGGTTATGAAATCATTAATCTGCAATGCACGGCCGACGGCAGCGGCGGTGTTTTGATGTGCTGGCAGCTAGTCAAGGGTGAGACCGCCCGGGGGGTAATTTACGTCCAAAAGACAGACGCCTCCGGTAATCTGTTATTCGGCACGACCGGCATCAATGTATTCGGTTCCGCCAGTACCTGGCAATGGTGTAATACCGTTAGCGACGGCGACGGCGGCCTCTTTGTGACGGCGCCAACCAACAGCAACAAAATCTTCATCCAGCATATTGGCTCTAATGGCAGCCGCCTCTGGGGCACCGGCATCAGGTTGGATAAATAAGTCATCTTTGTACCGAAATGCATCAGCATTAAATCCCCGCGCCTTTTTCAGTCAGTCCTAAGAATATGCGCAATCTCTGGATTGTCGGGTCAAGCCCNNAATCCATAAAAATAATTTCCAATGTCCATTTTCGGACAACCTCAACTATAGAGCAAGGTAAGGGCCCTTTCAAATAATAATTGGCCTTTACCCTTTCCCTAACGCTTTCTTATACTGTTCCAGAAATCCATCAATCGCTTTCTTTTCTTCTGCTGTCAGCACGATGTCCCCCGCCGGAGCTGTCTCATCCACCTGTGAAGGCCGTCTCGCCCCGACAATCGCCGATGTCA
>PMCB01000055.1 GCA_003153955.1 Dehalococcoidia bacterium
AAGGAAATCGGGCCTTACGCCCGCGATGGGCAGATATTTTTCGATGTGACTTCGCTGAAGACTAAACCGGTGGAAATCATGCACCGCTATATCAAGAAAGGAACCATTTTGGGCACCCATCCGGTTTTCGGGCCGGGGGCGAAGAGCGCTGCCAATCAGAATTTTATTGTCACGCCGACTAATGAAGCTGAGGCTGTATTAGCCGCGAAAACCCGCAGGTACCTTGAGGAAAGGGGCGCCAATGTATCTGTCATGACGCCGGCGGAACACGACCAAATGATGACGGTGGTGCTGGGGTTGGCGCATTTCATCGCGATTGTTTCTGCAGACACGCTGCTCAGCCTGGAAAATTTTGCGGAAATGAAGAAAATCGGCGGGACGACTTTTAAAGTGCTTTACACACTGGTTGAAAGTGTTATTTCCGAGGACCCGGAACTTTACGCTTCCCTGCAAATGAGTTTTCCCGACATCACGGACGTGGAAAACCTGTTTCAGTCGAAAACAAAGCTGTGGGCGGACATAGTGAAAAACGGCGATAAAAAAGAATTTGTCCTGAGGATGACTTCACTGAGAGAGAAATTAGAGAAAACCGACCCGGCTTTTAGCCACGCTTATGAGAACATGTACCGGATTACGGAGAAATTGTAGGGGAAAACGGGTTGGGATTGCACGGTAAGATTGAAGCTGTTTTGATTTGCGGCTGATATCCTCAGCCAAGACTCCGTGGGGGGATACCCCACTGGAGAAGCTGCCAAGCTTAATAAAGGTATTTGGTTTTGATTTCGTAGAGTGATTTTTCTGCCGGTGTGTTTTCGCTGCCGAGAAGAGCTTCAATTACGCGGCCGAGTGTTTTGCTGATGTTTTTCATTTCGTCCTCCTTTTTTCGTTTACTTAATTACAATATACCCCGTTCAAGTAACAGGAAAATTACGGCGCGGCGGCGACAGTAAAGATCAGGTTACATAATAGTAACAATGGGGTTACAGTTCGGGGCGGAGGACGGCCACAGGGGTAGACCAGTTCCGAATTGCAGTATATTTTGTTGTTAAGGTGCGATTTCGGGGATTTCACTCTTTCAGCTTTCAGCGATCAACCGTCAGTAAACCCCCTCTCTCTAGCTCTCTCCCACTGTGGGGCGAGAGGACTAACCTGTGATTCGTTTTGTAAAAAGTGTATTTCTATAGCAACTGTGTCGGAATTATTGAGGCTAAAAAGGGCTTTAGTTACCATAACGTGAAAATTAATTACCGTTTTTGAAGCTGTTTCGTTTTTCAGGCCGTTTATTGAATTTTCACGCTTGTCCAGTCTCATTTTTTGTTTTCCAACAGTATTTTCAGTCACTTGAATCTAATCCGTGCCTGTAATTGTTTTTCAGCCAGGTTTTCAGATATTTGAGCGTGTCCAATCTCATTAATCATTTTCCAAATAAGCGATGGCTTTGAAAAAGTTTTTCGGGTTTGCACAACGGAATCCCTGAAGAGTCCTGGAAAGCACTTTCAATAAAAGCGCGCATATGAACACGACCGGCACTGTTAAGATGATATTTTTGCGCAGACCATTTGACAATTAACCGGACGGCTTCTTTGAGGGTGCGGGTATTAGCAGTGTTTTGACTGAGTATCGACTGCAGCTTAAGACGCATAATCGCCGATTCAGGAGGGACGTTCTCTTTAATGACGATGTTCCATAATTGGCTCATCTGGTCGGGGGTGAGGAGGGAGGAATAAAAGCCGTGAGTCCGGGCATTCTGGTTACCGTTCTGTCCGCCGCGTTTTCTCTTTGTCTGTTTCATACCGCTAACCTCAAATTACTCCGCTGAATCCGCAAGAATAAGATAACATATGAATGATTTATCAGTCAAGGAGATTTTGTCACCTCTTTTGTACACCCTCTCCCTAGCCCTCTCCCATCAAGGGCGAGGGAACTAACCCAGGGGGTTTTGTCACCAGTTTTAGGATTGGATGCGATATGAATTCCGGGTTGCGCCGGAATGGGCGGGAGGGTTCGAAACCCTCCCTTACAGAAACTACGTTCAAATTGATAAACTGCCATTTGGTTGCTCTACGATGACCTTTCAGCCAATAGCTATTCCATCCCGATGAAAATCGGGATCCAGTTACCGCCGGAATGACAAGTTGGGGAGGCGGATTTCTCGCAATGAAAGATGGGATACGTTCGTCCGCTTAAAGCGGACTCAGTACGACACTGCGAGGTCGGATTCTTCGGGTACAACGGTAACCTCAGAATGACAACATCGCCTCTCTACATTCGTTATGCTCAAACTAAAAATTAAAGCCCTCCTTGTAAATGAAGTGGGTTTAAAAAGGATGAGAAAGGGCGGTCGAGTTCGTACATTGGCTTGTAACAGCCGAGTATCTCCGGCTACGGCCTACGGAAACTCGACCCTACAGAAAATTTGGTTGTTATTCGCATTTCGTGGATCAAACAGAGGCATGATTGGTTTGATAGATTCCTGCTTTCGCAGGAACGACAAAAAGGATTTCAGTGAACCACAGGGAGACCCTTCATTCGCCAGAGGCGAATTCAGGGGGTGATAAAATTTGCCCTTCGCTGCTGAAGGCAACGGCACTATTACAGGGTTTCTGCTGCCACTATTCCGGTTTAGCGAGAAAATAGCCGATGCCGGTTTTGGTCAGAATAATCCGTGGTTTGCCGGGGTCTGTTTCGATTTTTTCCCTTAGCCGGCGGATGTGGACTTTGAGGCTGTCGGTGGCGCCGGGATAATCATCGCCCCAGACGGCTTCGGCCAGATTGGAATGGGTGACAACATGGCCGGCGTTCTTCATCAGGTGCCCGAGGATGTGATTTTCGGTAACGGTCAGCGCGATTTCTTTTTCATCGATATGCAGTTGAGCAGTCTCCGGCTCCAGACGCAAATGTCCGTATGTGAGGATGCTTTCTTCGGCGGGGGTATGACGGCGGATCATGGATTTTACGCGTGCCAGCAGTTCCAACTGGCGGAAAGGTTTGGTGATATAATCGTCCGCGCCCCATTCCAGTCCTTTGACGACGTCAGCTTCTTCGGCCCTGACGGTGAGAATAATCGTTGGCACGGTGGAAAAACGCCGGATTTGACGCAAAACTTCAAAGCCGGAGATATCGGGAAGCCCGAGGTCAAGAATGACAATATCGGGAGATTCACTCTCGACCATTTCGACGCCTTTTTGCCCGAGTCTGGTAGAGACCACCTTAGCTTCAGGCCAGCGGATCTGAAAAGCCAGCGAGATGGCGTCAACAATCTCTTTGTCGTCTTCAATTACCAGCACTTTCATCGTTTTTCTCCTAGATTGTGGTTCCTTCCTGATACGCCCGGGAGTTTATCGGAATAGAGAAAGAAAAAGTAGCGCCTTTCCCTTCTTCGCTTTTCACCCAAATCCGTCCGCCGTGAAGCTGGACGAGATTTTTGCATAATGCTAAACCGAGGCCCAGGCCACTGAGGTGTTCACGTTCGCCGACCTGGCGGTGGTAAGGACGGAACAGCCGGCGCTGTTCTTCATCGGAGATACCATAGCCGGTGTCCTGGACTTCGACGATGAGCGAGCCGTTCTGTTCTTTGGCCCGCAGGGTAATCGTGCCGCCCTCCGGCGTGAACTTGGTGGCGTTAACCAGCAGGTTCTGGGTGATTTGCCGCAGACGGTCTTCATCGGCCCACGGCAATGGCAGTGATTCGGGTAATTCCACTTTCAGTTTTTGGCCGTTGCTGGAAGCGAGGACGGACATTTCGCTGGCGACATGCTGCAGCAATTTCAGGAAATCCACCCGTTTGGGATTGAGNNAAGTTGATGGCGCCGCGCTGGATATTCTGGGCGACGCTGAGCCACGGTTCTTCTTTCAGCCCGGAGACGAGGAGGTCGCTGGAAGACATGATGGGGGTTAACGGAGTTTTCAATTCGTGGACCAAAGCCCGGGTAAATTCCACCCGGCGCTGTACTTCAATTTGCAGTTCCTGCCGCAGACGGCGTTCTTTTTCATAGGCTTCTTCCAGTTTTTCCTCTGCCATCTCCTGTTCGGTAATATCCATGGCATGGCCCAGGATGGCGCGTTTGCCCTGATATTGGATGGATGAAACACTTTCCAGCAGCCAGCGGAT
>PMCB01000056.1:0-3327 GCA_003153955.1 Dehalococcoidia bacterium
GCTTCCGCATACTTATTTCCAATAATAGTTTCCCCAAATTTCAAAATAGAAAAAAGACAGGGGAGCACCCTCTCCCTGTCTCTCTCCCGTCCAGGGCGAGGGAACTAACCACGACAAAAAAAGCCTCACGGTTCAGGTGAGGCTTTTAATAATAAAGCGAATTTTAAGGTTACCAGCGTGGATAAGTATCGTCCTGATTAACGGTGGAATTGTTCCGGGGACGATATGAATTGCCGTTATTGCGAGGGCCGGAGAAATTGTTGCGGGGAGCCGCCGGTTTTTTCGGTTTTATCACTACCTTGCGGGATTCACCCTCGCCGATACTTTCGGTGAAAACCGCGGAATGATTGGCCAGGGCCATATGGATTACGCGCCTCTCATAGGGCGGCATCGGTTCTAACGTAAAGGGAACGCCTTTGGTTTTCACATTTTCCGCCGTGCGGTGCGCCAGTGCCTGAAGGGCTTCGTAACGGCGCTGCTTGTAGCTTTCGGCATCGATAACAATGGGCAGCCATGTATTGGTCTTGCGTCCGACAATCAATCTCAAAATATACTGCAGCGAGGATAATGTCTGACCCCTTCTTCCGATAAGGATTCCCAGGTCTTCCCCTTCGATGTTAAAGGCAATCGGCGCGGAATTGGGCTCGCCGCTTTCATCCGGATAATTACCGGTGACGACTTTACCCTCGACGCCCATTAGTTTCAGCAATTCTTCCAGGGTTTCACGGGCGGCAGTAACTGCGGCATCGGAGGCCGGTGCAGCCGTTGGGGTCGCTTTATTTCCCAATGAGGCGGATTCTAAAAGCTCTACGCTAATTTTGGCATCTTCAGAACCTAATCCAAACAAACCCCCGCTTTTTCCCTCGCTGATGATGGTAATATTAACGTCTTCTCTTTCAACGCCTAATTGTTTTAATGCTTTGGCAATGGCTTCGTCGACTGTTTTACCGCTTAGTTCCAGATTTTCCATTTCGGTTCCCTTTCTCCATATTTGTTAATCCGCCATTTTTCGCGGAGTCATTTCGATTTTATTTGGCCGCCGGCAATTTCTTCGGTTCTGAAGAGGGTGGTGTCGGTTTTGCCCCTTTACCTTTATCTTCCGGTTTCGGACCGAACAGGTTCGCCAGGCCGCCCCAGCCGGTGATAAAGTACTGCATGACAATGCTGATGATATTCGAAACAACCCAGTACAACGCCAGTCCGCTGGGGAATGATAATGTCAGGAAAGCGAACATTACCGGCATTAATATCAGCATCATCTGACTTTGAGCCTGCTGCTGCGGGTCAGTGCTCGTCGGAGTTACCATTTTTTGCTGTACCCACATCGTGGCGAAAACCAGGACGGGCATGATGTACAAGGGGTCAAAGACGCCAAGGTTCAACCATAAGAAATGGCTGTTTAACGGTACCATCGGGAAGACGATATGCCATTGAGGATACAAATAGCGGGAGAGATTCAGCAGTTCCTCCGGGCCGGTGGCCAGGATACGGGTAATGGACTGGTAAAGGGCAATCCAGATAGGCATCTGAATAAAGGTTGTAACCAGACAACCGATATTTGTGGCACCGGACTCTTTTAATAGAGCCGATTGCTCCTTAGCCATGCGCTGTTTGTCTTTACCATATTTTTTCTGCAGTTCCTGAAGCTTGGGCTGTATGTCCTGCATTTTTTTGGTGGCAAGCAGTTGCTTTTTTGTCAACGGATACATTATTACCCGGATAAGGATAGTAAAGATGATAATCGCCAGACCGGGGCTGTTAAATAGATATTTTGAAGCCACGACGAGGACATTGATCATCGGTCTTAAGATTACTATTTCCCAAGGATCCAAGAGCTGTTACCTCACTTCAAAGTGTTAAGATCGAAAAGAAGGGTGGGCTGAGTTTGCGGGGCAGCCGTGTTTATCGTATACAAATTGTCTTTGTAAGTATGGACATACACAATGTTGCCATCGGCAAATAACGGCGCGTTGACAGCCTCGTGAAGAGGAAGGGCGATGGGGAGAGAAACGCTGTTATCCGCGGTATTGATGATGTAAATATTTACTTTCTGCTTTGATTCAGCATAGGAAGCTACAGACGTGGCCACAACAATATTATTGCCGACAACGACCGGGGAAGAACTGATTGAATAACCAAGAGAAAAGTTCTTGACCAGTTTGCCGGTGGCGGTTTCCAGAGCGTAGACATGGCCGTCAAGATTGGGAGCGTAAATCACACCGTTGACGACAACCGGCTGCGCCCAGAAGAAGTTTGAGGGAATGTTGTTAGACGCAGTATCAGCCGCGGGGAATTTCCAGATTAATTTACCGGAGCTGGCATCGATAGCATAAAAATCGCGGTCGTAATCACCGATAAAGACCGTATTATTATTCACAACCGGGGTGGAATTGATGGCACCCGCGGTTTGATAATGCCATTTTTGACTGCCGTCGGCAGCGTTCAACGCATAAAGGTTTTTATTAAAACAACCGATGTAGAGGGTGGTACCTTCAACCGTCGGAGCGGACCAGATTTTGCTGTCTATTTTAACCGACCATTCTTTGCTGAGATCGGCTGCACTTAAAGCATAAACGGTGCCGTCAGAGGTAGCATAATAAATACTATTGTTCGCCAGTGTGAGATTGCCGACAATCTTGTCCGGGCCGCTTCCCTGACGGGGATAAACATATTCGGGGTCGGCAGACCACTTGCCGTTTTCAAATTTGTAAGCATAAATGATGCCATTTTGCCAACCGCCGACATAGACCATTTGATAGCCTGGAAAATCAGCGGACTGAGTATCCGTTACGGTCACGTCCTGTACCACCGGTGTGGTGTAAAATGACACGGCTGAAGATGACGGTGCACACCCTAACAGGCCTCCGGATGCAGAGTAAGAGATTTGGACAGGCGAGCCGATTACGGTATTTTTGACCGGGTCGACGGCGATAATTTTACCGTTCATGGAAGCGACGAATAACGAGCCGTTGTCCAGGGTCCCGCCGGGCCAACCGCGAGCAATAACAGTGGCGCACCCAAGGGGGCTGCAGGAGGTCAGCAGCAATGTGCCAGCCAGCGCCGCGCCGGAGATAACTATGATCAATTTATGCTTAATATTCACTTAATATTTGCTCCACTATCAGCGTGTTAGGGGACGGGATCGTAACCGCCCTCATGCCAGGGATGACAACGCGCGATACGCTTGGTACCCATCCAGATACCTTTAAAAATGCCGTAACGGTTAATTGCTTCGGAAGTGTATTCAGAACACGTCGGGGTGTAACGACAGGATGACGGCAGCACCTTCGAGATGGTGGACTGATACATTTTAATCAAACCTAAAGC
>PMCB01000056.1:3360-19582 GCA_003153955.1 Dehalococcoidia bacterium
CTGCTAAACGGGTGATTTCACGTAATAACCGTTTAACCCTGTTTCTAACGACCGCATTGCCTATTTTTTTACTAACTGAAAAACCACATCTGGAGACGGGAAGCCCGTTACCTGTAGCCCTTAATACCAGCAAGTTACAAGCCCATGATCCACCTTTTGCGTAAACCAGTGAATACTGTTCCGGTTTGGTAAGGTGTTCTATTCCTCCACATGTTGCCATGCTTAGACCACGATGAGACGCTTGCGGCCTTTCTCTCGTCTGGCCTTTAAAACGTCGCGACCACCCCGGGTGCTCATTCGCTTGAGAAAGCCGTGTTCACGCTTTCGCGGTATTTTCTTCGGTTGATAAGTTCTTTTTGTTGCCACGCTAATTTTACCTCAATTCTAGTTACGGAGTCGGCGGTTGTTGAACGGGAGCAGGAGCAGCCGGAGCGGCGACAGGACTCGTGGTGCCTGCGGCGGCAGCGGCGGTGTTCTGGATACCGGCAGCAACCGGCGGAGTGAAAGAATGGTCGGAGGTATACGGCAGTAATGCCAGGTGGCGTGCGCGTTTGATGGCAGTGGCCATAGCACGCTGGTGTTTGGCACAGGTTCCGGTACGGCGGCGGGGGTCAATTTTAGCCATATCCGAAACATAACTCCGCAGTTTCTCCGGACTCTTGTAGTCGATGACTTCATTTTTATTGGCGCAGAAGAAACACACCTTACGTTTGGGTACATATCGAGTTCGGTTAGTTCTCATGCCGCCACCCATTCGGGGTCTAGGACTTGTTGCTGTTGTTCTTTCTCTAGTCGTCACTGTTTATAAACTCCAATTAAAAAGGTATATCATCCGGCTCTACATCGCCAGCTGGTTCCACATCATCCGGTTTGGCTTCACCGGTCGCGGCTGGCGCTCCCTGTCGATCCAGGAATTTCACCTTTTCCGCAATAATTTCGTTACGGGCGCGGGTTTTACCATCCTGGCCTTCCCAGGTGCGTAACCGCAATCTACCCTCAATATAGACCAGTCTCCCCTTAGTGAGGAACTGGTTGCACTGCTCGGCGAGTTTTCCCCAGGCGACGACGGAGAACCACTCGGTATCCTCTTTACGTTCGCCTTCCGCCGTGGTGTACCGCCAATTGGTGGCGATACTGAATGAAGTGACAGGTCTGCCGCTTGGGGTAAACCGCATTTCCGGTTCACTCCCCAGGTTCCCGATGATTGTCATCTTGTTTAGACTCACCATAAACCTACAACTCCTTCAGACCCTAGCGAGTGTCAGGGGAAAGGTCATACTCCTAATGCTAATCAAGCTTGACCAGAAGATGACGCAAAACATCCTCAGAAATCCTGAGGCTTGTTTCTAACTCCCGATTGATGTTTGGTTTCATCGTGAATTTGAACAGGATATAAGTCCCATCATTGGAGTGTTTAATCTGATAGGCCAGCCGTCTTTTCCCCCAAGATTTAGTATCTGAGATGGCGCCGCCTTTGCCGAAGATGAATTTTTTGACATTTTCAACAGCAGCGGTGAGTTTTTCTTCTGATAAATCACCCCTGAAAATGACGGTCAATTCATAATTATTTATTTTTTCCTGAGTACCAACTTTTTCCATTACCATCTACTAACCCACCAACAAAATATAGATTTAATTATTAAGACACAATAATATAGCATACTACACAAAAGGGACGCAAGGCAAGTGCGAGACCGGCGGGGCACTATTTACATCGTTTAGCCGGGGCATTTAAACCGTGGCAGCTATACTATAATAACATGTTATGACAAATAATCAAGATTCAATTATCAGGATGCACGATACAACACATCAGCTAAAGCTAAGGCCCTTCGGGACAATAAGAAATCCCCGAAGGTATCGAAATCCCTATCCTTCAGTTGAAGGACCTTCGGCGAATACGAAATAATAATATCAAAAAACCGGATTCTTCAGGTATATACGTATATCTGGAACGATAAAGCAGTTGTCCTCCAGCCGGACATGGCATATAATTTTGACAACGGGTGAAAACAATGCTGAAGATTACGACATTAAGCGAGAATACGGCGGATAACCTGGGGTTGCTGGCGGAATGGGGATTGAGCATCCTGATAGAAACGGGGGATGCTAACATTCTGCTGGACACCGGGCAGACGATGTCGGTGACGCATAATGCCAAGGCGCTGGGAATCGACCTGAAAAAAGTGGATAAAATCGTCCTGAGCCACGGTCATGCCGACCATACGGGCGGATTAATGAATGTTTTAAAGGCGATGGGAAAAAAGATAGAAATCACGGCGCACCCGGATGTTGTCGGCGCAAAATACGCCGGCAAACAGGAAGACAAACGCCAAAACGTGGCGATGCCTTTTCGAGTCCAAGAACTGGAAAAGCTGGGGGCGCATTTTAATTTAAGCCGGAAACCGGTAAAATTATCCGCCGATATAATGACGACCGGGGAAGTGCCGATGGTCACGGACTTTGAGGCAATGCCGGCAGACCGCTTTTTTGTCAAAGAAGAAGGGAAATGGCAGGCAGATGAACTTAATGACGACCTGGCCTTAATCATTAATACTAAACCGGGGTTGATTGTGGTGCTGGGCTGCAGCCATCACGGGATGATTAACACCTTATATCACGTCCGGAAAATAACCGGCAGAAGTGAAATCAGGATGGTAATCGGCGGCTGCCACCTGATTAATTCGCCGGTGGAAAGGGTTTATAAAACAATTGACGCACTGAAAGAAATGGACATTCAAAAAATAGGGGTTTCCCACTGTACCGGACAGGAAGGCGCATCGATAATGGCGCAGGCACTGGGCGACCGTTTCTTCTATAATAACGCCTGTACCCGCATCGATGTCACCGATACAGAAATAAAAGTGGACTAGGGGAAGAAATGAACCTTACAGTACAACTGGCGCCGGGAAACAAGAAAGGCTTGAAGTTGGTAAACCCGTTGATGACAGCCTCCGGGACCTTCGGTTACGGGATGGAATATGAACACCTTTTCGATATTCAGAAGTTGGGGGCGATTGTCTGTAAAGGCACGGCCCACGAGCCCTGGGAAGGTAATCCCCAGCCGCGGATTGCAGAGACTGATAACGGGATGCTCAATTCCATCGGTTTGCAGGGGATTGGAGTGGATGCGCTGATTAAAGAAAAGACGCCGGTGTGGGCGGGCTGGCAGGTACCGGTGATTGTTAACATTGTCGGCAGAACAGTTGAAGATTATACGGAAGTTGCCAGAAAGCTGGATAATGTGCCCGGTGTGGCCGGGTTAGAGCTTAATATCAGCTGCCCCAATGTCAAAGCGGGTGGGGCGGAATTCGGAGCCAGTCCGGAAACGGCGGCGAAAGTGACCGCGGCGGTAAAAAAAGCTACTTCTTTACCAATTATTGTGAAACTAACGCCGAACACCGGTGAAATTGTACGGATCGCGGAGGCAACTGCGGCGGCCGGCGCCGATGCGCTGTGCCTGATTAATACGGTCAAAGGAATGGCGATAAATACTACAACGCGCAAACCGCTGCTGGGTAATACCTACGGGGGGCTATCCGGGCCGGCGATCAAACCGGTGGCTTTATATATGATATTCGAGGTTTCAAAAACAGTGGATATCCCGATAGTGGGCTGCGGCGGGATTACGAATGCCGATGATGCGATAGAGTTTTTTATGGCCGGCGCGACCGCAATTGAAGTGGGGACGGCCAGTTTTATGAATCCGCGCGCGCCGATGGACGTGCTGGAAGGGATTGAAAAATACCTGCGGGAAAACAAGATTGATGATTTGCATGAGCTGATTGGCGCGGCACACCGGTAATTGCGAGTGCACAAAGAATGACTGAGTTACGCGGATGCCCCTCACTCCGGTCTCTCCCTCTTCGTGGGGTGAGAAGAGGTTTTTTTTAAACCATAAATTGCTTGTTTTCGTGGCGCAAAATCCAGGAATTTGAAATGGACAATTGTTGGCTTGCGTAGGCTAAACTTTAATAGGATTACGGAGATTCGGGCGGACAGGTTATAAACCTGTCCCTACAGCGAGTTCCTTTGTAGTAATTACCCTAACCTGATTTAAAGTGATACAAAAACGGAATAAAAATTGAATATGCCCAAATTAAATATCATTGATACGCATGCACATCTGGAAGGGGAAGAGTTTGCCGGAGATTTTGAGGCAATGCTGGCCCGGGCGGTCGAAGCCGGGGTGAGCCGGATAATCACCGCCGGAACAAATGTTGAATCGAGCGAAAAAGCGGTGGCGCTGGCGCAAAAGTACCCGCAAATATTTGCGGCTGTTGGAATCCATCCTCAGGAGATACACAACGCGCAAAAAGCAGATATCCAAAAGATCGCTGAACTGGTAAAAAATCCCAAAGTCGTCGCGCTTGGGGAGATGGGACTTGATTTCCACCGCAGCGCGGTATACAGAGACGAACAGATAAAGGGATTGAAACGTCAACTGGAGATGGCGAGCGAGTTACGCCTGCCGGTGATTATCCACAACCGGCAGTCGACCAAAGAAATGATAGAAATCTTAAGCGAGTGGGTGAATAAAACACAGACAAAAACACCCGGAGTAATCCACTGTTTTCAGGAAAACGCGGACAATGCCGGGGTTTTTCTGGAGATGGGGTTTTACCTGGCATTCGGGGGATACATCGGTTATCCTAAAAGCCTGATGGCGGAAGTAATCAAAATTGTGCCGAAAACCCGGCTGCTGACAGAGACGGACGCACCTTATCTGCCGCCGCAAAAATTCCGCGGGCAGCGCAACGAACCGGCCTATATTGTCTACACGGTAGAGAGAATGGCGGAAGTTTTAGGGAAGACAAAAGAGGAAGTAGCCAATTTTACAACGGAAAATGCGTGCAGGTTATTTAAATTCCAATAATTCATAACAAATAATCAAGTTTCAAGAATCAATAATCAAATAAATTCAAATTACCGAATAACAAAAGAGTTTAGGAGTGACAGAAAAACCGGTGAGAATTGCAGTGCAGGGACATCCGGGTGCGAAACGTAACGAAGTGGTGCGTTTTGAGGAAGGTGTCTGGCATATCAAGATTGCGGCGCCGCCGACGGAAGGGAAAGCGAATAAGGAATTGATTGAGTTCCTGAGCAAGGTGCTGGATATCAGCAAAAGCCGCATCAGCATCGATAAAGGCGCAACCGGCCACCGGAAGCTGATTGCGATAGAGGGGCTGATAAAAGAGGGCGTGGAGGAGAGGCTGAAAAAAGCAATTACCGGTTAAACAAGTAAGTCTCAATTTGATTCGCAAGGGTGTCAGGGAAAATAATGCTTGACACCTTTTATTTTTATCTGTTATTATTCAGATAATACAGAAATTACGGAAAAAGCTGAATAATAAACAAAAGAAGATTAGCAGAGAAATGGTTGCAAACATATTGTTATATATTGGGTCAATAATCACCATCGGGTGGGGGACCGCCCACATTATCGCCGCGAGGGCTGTGGTAAAAGGCTTTGGGGACATTTCCGGAGATAACAAGAAATTCATCTTAATGGAGTGGGTGGCCGAAGGTTTGACACTCTGTTTTATCGGGGGGCTGGTACTGCTCACGGGCATTCTGGGAGGAACAACGAATTCGGTTGCCCGAATTGTATTCAGGACATCGGCGGGAATGCTGATTGTGACGGCGATATGGACGGCACTAACCGGAGCAAAAACCTCTAACATCCCGACAAAAATATGCCCGTTTGTATTAACGTTTGTTGCCATTCTGTGGATACTGGGGAGTTTTGTTTAGGTACAAACGATAAAGGAAAATGCTGATAAATATATTAGGAGAATAAAATGGTTGCGAAGAAAAAAACTGTTGTCCAACCGGAATGCTGTTCCGGGTCATGCTGCAAGGTAGAATCGATTGTCACAGTTGATGAGCGGGGACAGATATTGCTGCCAAAAGATACCAGAGAGAAAGCAGAAATTCACGCCGGAGATAAATTGGCGCTGATGACCTGGGAAAATAATGGAAAGGTCTGCTGCTTTATGTTGATTAAAGCCGGCGAACTGGCGAACATGGCGAAGGATGTGCTGGGGCCGATGGCGAAGGAAATATTTTAGAAAAAGGGAAACAAATTTGTCAGGGGTAATCCAATATAACTCGTCGTGACATTTTATTTTGGCTTAAGGAGAATCAAAGATGAAACAGGAAGAAGTGAAAAAAACAGTCCGGGAACGTTACGGTAAAATCGCCAAAGAAAGCAACTCAGCCGGGTGCGGCTGCGGCGGCACCACTGCCACATCAAAAATAAGTCCTTGCTGCGGGAATGCGCCCGGTGCCGTCGGGGAAATCAGTAAAAAAGTCGGATACAGCGAAGAAGAGATTAACGCGGTGCCCGAGGGCGCAAATTTGGGTTTGGGCTGTGGCAATCCGATTGCACTGGCGTCTTTGAAAGAAGGCGAAACGGTGCTGGACCTGGGGTCCGGCGGCGGGTTCGATTGTTTCCTCGCCTCAGAAAGAGTCGGCGCGAAGGGGAAGGTTATCGGGGTGGACATGACGGCCGAAATGCTGGATAAAGCCAGAGAAAATGCGCGCAAAGGCGGCTACAAAAATGTGGAATTCAGAATGGGGGAAATCGAAAACCTGCCGGCAGCGGATAATTCGGTGGATGTGATTATCTCGAATTGCGTGATCAACCTTTCAAATGATAAACCGAGGGTCTTTGCAGAAGCTTTCAGGGTGCTGAAACCGGGCGGCAGACTGATGGTTTCGGACATCGTGGTGCTGAAGAAGCTGCCGGAACATATCCGGGAGTCAATCGATGCCTATATCGGCTGTGTTGCGGGAGCGATTACCAAAACCGAATACATTAAAGCAATCAAAGCGGCCGGTTTTGAGAAAGTTAAGGTGGTCAGCGAGGACACTTATCCGCTGGATTTGTTCCTGGACGACCCGACAGCCAAGTCAATTATGGCTGATTTGCAGATAACGTCGGAACAGGCAAAGGACCTTACGGCATCGATAGCGAGCGTAAAGGTACAAGGGATTAAACCGATTCAGTCTGTCCAAAGCTAAAAGCAAGATCCCTAAATTAAGGGAATACGGATAATAACCGAAAATGAGGAGCGTACAATGGAGACCGTCGCAGCGGCAGTTTCAAGAACAGGCAAAAAATCATGGATAACCGGGGAAGTAAAGACGCCGGCCGGCCGTATACCGATGGTGGCGACCGAACTCAATTGGCAGGACAGGCTGGGAACGACTAAGGTAAGGGCCGGTCTGCAGCGGATGCATTATTCAATTGAACCCGGGCTCTACGCGGTGGGAACGCCGACCGCCGATTCGCCCGTCTTTGTTTCCGCTAATTACAAACTTTCCTTCGACTATCTGCGCCGTGAATTGGAAGGAATTAACGGTTGGATAATGGTTATCGATACCAAGGGAATCAATGTATGGTGTGCCGCGGGTAAAGGAACATTCGGTACAGAGGAAATCATCAAGAGGATAGAAAGCACGAGGCTTGCCGAGGTAGTCAACCACCGTCAGATTATTGTGCCGCAACTCGGCGCACCGGGAGTGGCGGCTCACGAAGTAAAAAAGCGCAGTTCTTTTCGGGTGATATACGGGCCGGTACGTGCGCACGATATTCCGGAATTTTTAAGCGCGGGAATGAAAACCTCTTCCAAAATGAGGGAGGTTAATTTCAACCTTGGCGACCGAATGGTCTTGATTCCCGTGGAACTCCTCCAATGGAGTCCGTTTGCCCTGGCGGCGGCAATATTATTTTTCTTTTTAACCGGGATCAGCCGGAACGGCTATGCCCTCCCGGGCTGGACGGGCGGTCGTGAAGTATTGCCAGTAATACTGGCCTTCATCGCCGGCAGTGCCCTTGTCCCGATATTCCTGCCTTGGCTGCCGGGACGCGCACTTTCGGTAAAAGGGATGACATTAGGATTGATATTTGCGATAATACTCGTTTTTACGGGCCTGATTCCATCGGCGCAGACAGGGGGTCAATTGGAAACGGCAGCCTGGCTTTTACTGATGCCGGCAATCGCTGCTTTTACAGCGATGAATTTCACCGGTTCGACAACTTATACCTCGCTTTCGGGCGTGAAAAAAGAAATGCGTTTTGCAGTGCCCGCTCAGATTATTGTCGCTGTGCTTGGTTTATCTTTGTGGGTGACGGCCAGATTTTATTAGGAGGGACAGAAATGCTCAGATATCTGGAAAATGTAGTTACACTGCAGCTTGATACTGAAACCTGTAACGGATGTGGAATGTGCGTTAATGTTTGCCCACACGGAGTATTCAAAGTTCAGGACAGAAAAGCGGCGATTATCGACAAAGAAGCGTGCATGGAATGCGGAGCCTGTGCCTTAAATTGTCCGGTGAATGCAATCAAAGTACAATCCGGCGTCGGTTGTGCTACGGCGATAATAATGGGAGCCATCGGTAAAAAGAGCGAGTGCTCCGGAAGCTGCGGGGGTTCTCCGGCGGCGAATAATTCAAACAAGAGCGGCTTATGCGGCACGACGAAATAGTTTTGAGTGAGTCTAAATCTTGAACAGCCGAAGAATTTTTCGGTTTCTATAACGAGTGTGAAGGGGGCAATGAGTGAATGTGGGGGGTAGATTTAAATTATTTCACTCGAGTTACTGGCCCTATGCTCACTCGATGGCAGGTATTTTATCTTTCGGCGTAAGGACTGTGGCAAGGAAAGCGGATAGATTCTCCCGTTTGGGGAAAGGAGTACGGGACTATAGGCTTTCTCGGGAAAGACCATTAGAAAATAAAAGAATCCGGCGAAAGCCGGATTCTTTTAGTATTATCAATAATCAGGATTCTCTGAAGCTGCGGACGATTTCCCGCAGGTCAGGACGTTTGCCGTACATCAGCAGATAAGTCCGGAAAAGCTTGGTGGTCAATACGAACAATCCCCACACGGAAAGAATCAGGATGCCGATGCTGACCGCGAGTTCCCAGATTGGAATTACCGATATCCCCGAACGGACCATAACGGTGATGGGCGCGGTGAGAGGGATGAAGGTAAGGATTCTCACGGCGACACTATCGGAATTTTCCAAAATCAGGGTTATAAAGTAAATCGGGATGATGACCGGCATGATGAAGATGACCGACATTTGCTGGCCTTCACGGGCAGTGGGACTGATGGAACCAACGCCGGCCATCAATATTGCCATAAGCAGATAACCGAGAATAAAATAAACAATGCCAAGTATCAAAAATTCCGGGGTAATCTGCAATGAACCGAGGACGCTGCCCCAGGACGCCGATGCCATCCGCAGCAGAAAATTCGCGGAAATAAGCCAAACGACAATCTGCACCAAACCGGCGGCGCCCAGACCGAGGACTTTGCCCGCGAGTAATTGCCGCGGGGAAATGGAAGACAGCAAAATTTCCATAACACGATTTTCTTTCTCTTCGCCGAGTCCCTGCAGCAAATAACCGGATGAGGTGAAAATAGCCAGCAAGAGTAAGATACAGAATATATAGGGGAGAATGATAGCAGTAAAGCCGCCCTGATTTGAGGCGGGTGTCCCACCGGCAGTCAGAGTAGTGCTGCTGATATTTACCGGATTTTTCGCTCGGGCGATAATATCCGGGGAATTACCTTGCAGTAGATTGTTCAGCAGAAAATCCGAAATGGCCGATTGCACCGCACTGCCGGGGGCGATTTCGGTAGTCAGAGTATACCTTTGAATTGAACCGGTCTTTATATAGTTGGCGGGAATGACAAAATACTCAGAAATATCCTTCTGTTCCAGTGCGGTTTTGGCGGCATCTTCGGTGGAATAGAGGATCAGATGAATGTTGTTCTCCGCGGTAGTTTGATTAAAAAGACCGACCTGGTCGACGTAACCGACTTTTTCGACGGTGGTGGTGGTTTTGATCATACCGGGCAATACCTGGCCGGCTAAGATTCCCAACAGCGCAATCAGGGGAAAAGCAAGGGTAAGAATGATAAAGGCTTTGCGGCGGACCGTACCTATAAACTCATGTTTAATCAACAGAAGTGTTTTATTCATGTTCATCCCCGACAACTTTGATAAAGATTTCAGTTAACGAAGGTGTAGATAATTCAAAGCGGTTGACGACGATACCTTTCTTTACCAATCGTTCTAGCAGCATTTGGGGCGTAGTTTTAGCATCCAATTTCAACTCAACTGCGCCATTATGGGGAGTTTGCGCGGTAACGCCCTCAATATTACCCAATTCACCAGCCGCTTCTACCAGAACCGCATTGTTGCGGTAATTGGATTTAACTTCCGCCAGGCTGCCGTAAAGCACGGCCCGGCCTTTGTTGATCATCAGCAGGCGGTCGCACAACTCTTCGATATCGTTCATCAGGTGGGTACTCATGATGATTGTTTTACCCTTCTTCTTTAAATCACGGATCAAGTCTTTGAGCAATTGCGTGTTAACCGGGTCCAAACCGGAAAACGGCTCATCCAGGATAATCAGGTCCGGTTCATGGATAACGGTAATGATAACCTGGATAATCTGGCTCATGCCGCGGCTCAGTTCTTCGATGCGTTTGTTCCGGTGCGGCAGCAGGTCAGCCCTTTTCAGCAGTTCCTCACCCCGCTGCCGGGCGAGCGGTGCATCAATCCCTTTAAGCGAAGCAAAATAAATGATAGTGTCCATGACGGTCATTTTTTTGTACAGACCGCGTTCTTCCGGCAGGTAGCCGATTTTGTTCTTGCTGTTGTCATTGAGTTTTTCGCCCATGATTTTGATATCACCGGAATCCGGTTTAATGATATCCATCATCATGCGGATGGTGGTAGTTTTACCGGCGCCGTTGGGGCCGATCAAGCCGAAAATTTCGCCCTGATTAACGTTAAAAGAAACGTCATTCACGGCGGCCCGTTTACCGTAGGTCTTGAGTATATGATTTACTTCAACTGAAAACATTTTAGTCTCACTTTCACGAAATCAATAACAATTATAGCATACAGGAATAAAGGGACAGATAGATTGGGAAGAAGAACCGGAGGGCGTATACATTTACTTCGGGAAGCGCTTCCGCTTCTGATACAGCATTTCAACTGCAGTTGAAAGTATTTCACTTAATGCTTAAGGACCACCTGCCCAAAGGAAACACACGGAAGCCGGTCCTCTATTGACAAATACAGGGAACAGTCATATAATTCGGGTAAAGTTACATGAAATATTATAGGAAAGATTTCGTGAAATGTTGCGTATTACTGAGCTAGCCCGCAAAACCGGAGCATCTGTCGATGAAATACACTACCTGGAGAAAAAGGGATTTATCAAATCAGTTAAATCCAGGTTGACGGAACGGGAAGTGCGGCAGTTTCAGGATACGGACGCCAGAAAGATACAGGTGATTATCAAATACCGCCGTCAGGGCTTTACTTGGGATATGGCATTCCAGAAAGCCCAACAGGAGCATAACAAACCTACTCTCTTCGACCGAAGTTAATAAATAATTCGGGGTTAAGGTAACAGGAGGTGGTTTATGGCTAAGGTAACANNCGGAGCCCATCCGAAGCTTTGAAACAGTTTGTGGAAAACGCGGCGGATGCGATCGAACAGGCAAAAACCGATGAGGGCCAAATCCGCATCAAGCTGACTTATAAACCGATATTGAATGGACTTGGGGCTCATGCCTTGGAGCGCATCACCGTCGAAGATAACGGTGTGGGCATTAACCCGGAGAAAATGAAACAGGTGCTGCAGCAGATCGGGAGTTCCGAAAAACTGCACCTGGCGTTAAGGGGGGAGCAGGGCATCGGGCTGCTGGCTTTTGCACTAATTGCCGAAGAGCTGCACCTGGCCTCTTCAGCTAAAGAGGGGGAACCATCGAGCTGCCTGGTATTGAAACGGCAGTGGCTGAAAAATGGGCATGCGGAGATAATCACGCACTGCAAAGCGCATGAGCATACGCATCGGGGTACCATTGCCTACCTCGAAGGGATTTTACCCGAAATTGCAATTCAACTTTCCAAAGACCGCATAAAAGAGTATTTAGGGCAGCAGTTTGCCAGCGACCTGCGGACCAACATGTATGCCATGTCAATTTCCGATAACCACGAATTCGAGCTAATACACCCGCAGCGTTTCCGCGGCGTGAAAGTGATGTCCACGAATCTGCATGTTCCAAAAGCCGGTTCGGCATATATTGAATTATATGTGCTGCCCTGGGAAATGTCGGATGCTGCAATCAACCTTTACGGACGCGGCGGCACACGGATTTGCTCCCTAAAAGATTTGCAGGACTTCAATGCGCTGCCGTGGATAGACCAGCGCCTCGAAGGGTATATCCGGTACGACCACCTGGCGCGGACGGCGGACAAAACGGCCGTGGTGCAGGATGAAATATTCCGTGCTTTTGTGAACGAATTAAGGCAACAGGAATCCAAGATAAAAAAGATGATTGAAGATGTCAGCGCTGAATCTCAGGAACAGCGGTTTAATATTATCCTGGGGCGCGCTGGTAAATTGATCGATAAATTCGTGCGATATAAGGAACAGGGGTTGTTGGAGAAGATGGCCATGGGTACAACCGCCGGCGCCGCCGCGAAACTGGATAATCGTGAAGAGAAAGCCAGGCCGACAGAGTCGCCATCCGAACCAAAGGCTTTGAGACCGGTATTACACCATCCGACCCGTGCACCGCATATCAAATTACAGTCGCCGGCTAACGCAAATTCGAACTACCGGAGCTGGTACGACCAGAAAGAGGGCGTGATTTGCATCAACCGGGAGCATTACGAATTCCTGTTATCCCAGCGGGAAGACCGGCGCTGTATGCGCTATCTCTTCTACATTTGGGTGAAAGAGAGCCTTCTGCAGGAGTTCGGCACACAGGCGGAGAAAGTGGCCGATGAGATGGTGGGTTTGCTGGCGGAAGCGGAGCCCCTTTTGAGATAATTCCCTGCGAGATAAAAACGGGGGATTTTTAAGTACCCTGCGCTGTACAGCGCAGGGTACGGTTTTTAATGGAGCGAGTGCCATGATATTTTGTTAGGGATTTCACCCTCATCATATACATTTGCTTCGATGTAATTCTACCGAAGCAAAGTACCTTCGGTCTTCTCCCCTCAAGGGAGAAGGAAAAAGATGTGCATAAGGCAATATTTCTATTTCAGTCATGACATTTTTAGCTCACCGCTTTGACTTTGCTTTCCATGGTGATGAGCTTATCTCGGCGGTCGTCGATGCTGATGGTGGTCGAGACACGGTCGGCGCCCATCTTGAAAGGGACTTCATGCATTTCCTGCGCTAATGCCAGAACCTGGGCGAGAGGGCCCTGCACGATAGTGCCCATTGGAGTGATCTGGTAAGTAATGCCTTTAGCCTGACGGACAACATCGATTACAGCGGCGACATATTTGCTGAGGCTGGCAGTTTGGGTCCCCAGCGGCACGACTTTTAATTCGGCGATAACTGAGTCTTTCATTTTTAGGCTCCTATTTCGACATATTTTGTTTGGTTGGATTAAGAGGGGAGCCTCCCCACACTGAGATTGCTTCGGGTACTGAAGTAACCTCGCAATGACTGTTCAAGGAGGCGAGGGAACTAACCGGGTATCTGTATTATAGAATGTCAGGGGGGAGAGATGGTAGAATGTGTGTGTATCAACAGAACGAGCACCGGAACAAAATCCCCAATTGTTGAATTTAAAGGATGTTATTGGAGAAATTCATGACACAACAGGTTAGAACACGTTTTGCGCCCAGCCCGACCGGTTTTGTGCATGTCGGGAGCATCCGAACCGCGTTGTTTCAATGGCTTTTTGCCCGACAGACCGGCGGCGTTTTTGTGCTGCGCATCGAAGATACTGATGCCACACGCGAGGTAGAAGGCGCAGTTCAGGCAATCATGGATGATTTACGTTGGTTGAACCTGCTTTGGGACGAGGGGCCGGATATCGGTGGAAAATTCGGGCCGTATATTCAATCACAACGGCTGGAGAAATACAAAGCAGCCGCGGAGATATTACTGGCTCATGGCGCGGCTTATAAGTGTTACTGCTCAAAAGAACGGTTGGAGGCTTTACGCGCTCAACAGGTTCAGAACAAACTGCCTCCGGGTTACGACCGCTGTTGCCGCAACCTGACGCCCGAACAGCAGGCAGAGAAAGAAAAAGAGGGAATTACGCCGGTCGTACGTTTTAAGACGCCGCTGCAAGGGCAGACGGTAGTCCATGATATCATCCTGGGAGATGTAACTTTCAATAACAACATCGTTGAAGATCTGGTGCTGATGAAATCAGACGGTTATCCAACATACCACCTGGCTAATATTGTCGACGACCATGATATGGAGATTACACACGTATTGCGCGGGGAGGAATGGATGTCCAGCACTCCCTGTCACATCATGCTGCACAACGCGATGGGCTACGAAGTGCCGCAATTTGCGCACCTGCCGATGCTTTTAGGCAGCGACCATGCCAAGCTGGGCAAACGGCACGGTTCTACTTCGATACGGCAATTCAGAGAGCAGGGTTATCTGCCTGAAGCGATGATAAATTTCCTGGCTTTACTCGGGTGGTCGCTGGATGATAAAACCGAAGTCATTTCCCGTGAAGACCTGGTCACGCACTTTTCACTGGAACGCGTGAGTAAAACGGCAGCCATTTTTAACTATGAAAAACTGCAGTGGATGAACGGCGTTTATATCCGAGGCTTGAGCATTGACGAGTTGACGGAGAAAGTATTCCCGTTCATGGAAAAATATTTGCCACCTGAAATCAAGCGGCCTTTAGATATTGAATACGTACGGCAAATAGCGCCGCTGATACGGGAAAGGATAAGCACGCTGAAAGATGCCGCCGATTATACCGGCTTCTTCTTTTTAAATGAACTGAGCTATGATGCCGCGATGTTTACCGACAAGAAGATGACCGCGGAAGTTGCGTTAACAGCTTTAAAAGGTGCGGAAGCAAAACTATCCGCCCTGGAAAATTTTAGCACGGATTTATTAGAAACTACCCTGCGCCATCTGGCCGAGGAACTGGGGATAAAAGCCGGGCAGCTTTTTAATCCGCTGCGCGTTGCCACTACGGCCCGTGACGCCGCACCGCCGCTTTTTGAAACAATGGCGGTATTAGGCAAAGAAAGATGCCTGAAAAGAATCAGGGCCGCGCTCGTAAAACTCGGGGGCAATTAGTGCCGGTCAGACATAAACGAAAAACAGGGGGGAGCAAATTATGAACGAGACTAACTCATCCGCATCCGGTGATTTTATCCGGGATATTGTTCGCCAGGATATCGCGAAGAACAAAAACGGCGGACGGGTACAGAGTAATTCCGATAATGTCAGGCCAACTTTTCCCAAACGTGCAATAATAACGGCGGGAATGCCGTATGGGAATAAGGAGCTCCATCTCGGGCATATCGGTGGCGTCTTTATTCACGCAGATACTTATGCCCGCTTTCTACGCGACCGCATCGGAAAAGATAATGTCATTTTTGTGTCAGGGACTGACTGTTATGGTTCACCGATATTGGAATACTATCGCCAGCAAGTCAACCAGGGGTTTTTTAAAGGTACAGTAGAAGAATTCGTTCAGTTTAATCATGAAAGACAGAAAGAAGTCCTGAAATCCTACGATATCAGCTTAAACCTTTTTGGAGCTTCGAGTTTAGGACGTCCTGCTGAAATTCACCGGCAAGAATCAATCGATTTCATCACAAGGCTGTATAAAAACGGGCATCTGGTAAAATTAACTACTTCCCAGTTTTATGATGCCGAACTGGGTGTTTTTCTTAATGGCCGCCAGGTTATTGGACAGTGTCCAATCGCCGGCTGTTCTTCGGAAAGAGGTTACGCGGATGAATGCTCGTTAGGGCATCAATATATGCCGGTTGATTTGATAAATCCGAGGAGCACCCTCACCGGAAAAAAGCCGGAAATGAGAGATGTGACGAATTGGTATTTTAAACTTGATANNCTGTGATTAATAGTATCTGGGAGTTTCTGGAACCGCCGGTAGTATATATTAAAAGAGAGCAGTTTAGTTTGTTAACCATGATTAAAGAAAAGCTTCCAGAATACACTTTAACCGATGAAGATAATAAACCGTCGATTACTCTTACTTTTAATAATGTCGAGGAAAGAGAGAAAGCATGCTTGGTCTTCGCTGGAAATGGCATCCGTTACCGGACGGGAAAGACACTGGTACCATTCAGGTTGACCGGTAATATCGAATGGGGAGTTCCGGCGCCAGCACTTGAAGGGCTGGATGGCCTGACGGTCTGGGTTTGGCCTGAAT
>PMCB01000045.1:0-13998 GCA_003153955.1 Dehalococcoidia bacterium
AGCTCTTACCTCACCATTTCACCCTTGCTCCGATAAATCGGGGCGGTTTGTTTCTGTGGCACTTTCCGTGGGGTTACCCCCCCTGGGCGTTACCCAGCGTCCTGCCCGGAGGAGTTCGGACTTTCCTCCCGCCTGAGGCGGGCGGTCACCCGGTTTACTTGACCCATTGATAGCATAGTGTAAGCAGTAAAGTTAGTCAATCAACGAAGCTGTTAACAATATTATGTCAATTATTGTCCAAAGCACTCTGCCCCTTAAGAAAAAGTTGGTCCGGCTGCGGTTATCCTCATGGCATTAACACGCCTGTTTGTGGTTGACAAACCAGACTTTTGTTGTTACCATTGGGCTAAATTTAATCTGGCTGTGTTTCTCGTACAATATTAAAGCTAAATATTAAAGAAAGATGTTTAGGGAGGATAATAAAATAAGAATAATTAAAAATAACGTTTTAATCAGTTTTCAAAGTATTCAAGCAAAAAGGAGAAATAGGTGAAAAGAGGAATAATTTGGTTATTAGTTTCCTTCCTTATGGTCGCTTCGCTCATACTGGCGTCCTGTAGTTCATCAACCACCACCGCATCAACCACGACTCAACCCGGCACCACAACCAAGACTACAACCACAACTACCGTTGCAGTCTCTACGACGTCTACTGCCGTTAATACCACATCCACCACCGCTGCCGTTACGTCCACCACTTCCGGCACCGGGAACTGGTGGGATAGTGCCGGTACCCCCCAATATGGTGGGACTCTAACGGTCGCAACTACCACCGATCCCGCATTTTGGGACCCGAATCAAGGCACACTTTCTTATTCGCTGGAGTTCCTGTACCTGGATTCCATGTTTGGCACCAACTGGACCACCAACCCCTCAGAGCAAAACTTTCAACTCAGTTATTGGGACCAAAGTTACGAGACCGGCGATTTACTGACAGGCTGGGAGTTCACCGCACCCGGTGTCCTCGTACTTCACGTCCGTCAGGGAGTCTACTGGCAAAACATAGCGCCGGCCAACGGCCGCCAGTTCAACGCCAATGATATCGTGTTTCATTTTAACCGGATGTGCGGTCTCGGCAGCGGTTATACCGCCCCGGCCGACCCTGTCTATTATTCAAGCAATTCCTGGGATACCACGCTCTTATCCGTGAAAGCAACCGATAACTGGACAGTTATGATGACGTTCAATACTCCCAATCCTGAGTTTATACTCGAAAACATGCAGGCGCCCGGCTGCGACTGTAGTATTGAGAGTCCAGAAACCGTGCAGGCTTATACCAATGCCGCAAATCCCGAATTGACGAGCTGGCGCTATGGTATCGGCACCGGACCTTTCGAGATTACTGATTTTGTTGACCTCAGCTCGGTGACTTTTGTCCGTAATCCCAATTACTGGGCATCTGATGAACGCCACCCCAACAATCGGCTGCCGTATATCGGCACTCTTAAGATTCTTATCATCCCGAATACACCTACCGCCGAAGCAGCGATGCGCACCGGCAAAATCGACCTGATGGATTCGATTTCCCCGGCGGACGCTATTAATATGAAGAAAACCAATCCTTCTATCAATGAGATTGAATGTCCCAATGGCAACGGCCTTAGTTTAAATCCGAGAAACGATCTGGCGCCGTATAATGACATCCGTGTCCGTGAAGCGCTGCAAATGGCGATTAACCTGCCGCAGATTGCTTCGCAGTATTTCGGCGGCGGCTGCGACCCGTCCCCTGAAGCGTTGACCTCGAATTTCATGGCGGGCTGGGGCTTCCCGTACAGCTCATGGCCGGCAGACTTACAGGCACAATATGCCTACAACCCAACCGGGGCTAAAGCACTGCTCGCCGCGGCCGGCTTCCCCAACGGGTTTAACACCGATGTGGTTGTCGACAGCACCGCCCCCTACCAGGATCTGATGCAGGTGCTTCAGTCCGAATTTGCAGCGGTCAATGTCAACATGTCGATTCAGATAATGGCGCATGCTCAGTTCTCCGCCTTCGTCAGAACCGGTCATCATGAAGACGCTCTGGCCTACCTGCCTAACGGTTCCCTGGGCCTGGGCTATTACCCCATCCGGCAGCTGCAAAAGTTTGTCACGGGCGGCTTATCCAACGATATGATGGTATCCGACCCGAAAATTGATGGTTGGTATTCAGCCGCTCTGGCCGCTACCACCGTGCCTCAGGTAAAACAGATAGTTCACGATGAGAACCAGTACGTTGTGCAGCAGCACTTCCTGATTAGTCTGGTTCAGCCCAACGTTTACTTCCTGTCACAGCCGTGGGTTGTTGGATTTAATGCTCAATACGGTGCCTTCTGCGACGGCTCCGGGCCACTGATGGGTTTCCAATATTTCTCACGGTTCTGGATCAACGCGAACGCTAAATAAATTAGCGGGACAATAAATATTCCCTAAATAACGTTTTTTAAACACTCGAAGATGGGGAAGAGGCCGGGTAATCCGGCCTCTTCCTTTTTTGTTGCCTATTTCATTTTTTAGTTAATTTAAGATTAAAGACCCGGTCAATTTGGAATAAACAATAACTTGTTTCATGGTTGACAAACATGCAATTCGATGCTACGATTGCTTTAATTTTATAGACAGGAACAATATCACCCGCAATTACAAATTAAATAATTAATTTCCGGTGAATTATCCGTAAATCTTCAAATAGAAAAGGAGGAACAGGTGAAAAAAAAGGCTCTCTTGGGGTTAATCTCTGTTGTTATCGTCGCTTCAATGGTTTTAACTTCCTGCAAGTCATCAACCACGACTGCATCAACCACCACTCAACCCGGCACCACAACCACAACGACCGCAATAGTTACGACTACAACAACTTCAAATGTAACCACAACAACTACTGCAACAACCGGTGTCACTACAACCAGTGCTGCCGGAAATTGGTGGGACAGCCTGGGCAAGCCGCAATACGGCGGCACAATGACCCTTCAAACCTCCGCAACTATGGCTTCTTTTGATCCGTATGATGGTGAACTTTTTAACCAGATCTTCACAGGCTATATGGAACAACTGTTCATGAGCCAATGGACAGCTGATCCGTCAGTACAAAGTTACCAGTTGAATTTTTGGCCTGATGACGCAACCGGTGGCAACCTTGTGAAAACATGGGAGTTTACAACCCCCGGCACTCTGGTGCTTCATCTGGTCCATAATGCTACCTGGCAGAACATCGCGCCATCTTTTGGGCGACAGTTTACCGCTGCCGATGTAGTTTATCACTTTAACCGGATGCTGGGCTTGGGCGGCGGCTTCACCGCACCGGCCCCATATTGGGCTTCGGTTGCTAACTGGAAATCTTTGACATCAATCACTGCCACCGATAATTATACTGTTACCATGCAGTGGAATACGCCCAACCCCGAGTTTGTTTTAGAGACGCTGGAGGCTCCTGATTCCGCGCAAACTATTGAGGATTCTGACGCCATAACGGCTTATGGAAACCTGAAAAACTGGCATAATGCCATCGGCACCGGACCTTTTATTTTAACGGATTATGTTGATAGTATTTCGGCGACCTTAACCGCAAATCCAAATTACTGGGGGCATGATGAGCGCTACCCGCAAAACCAACTTCCGTATATAAACAAAATCGTAGATTTGATAATACCTAACCCGGCTACGGCTTTGGCGGCATTACGCACCGGTAAGATTACTGCTATCGATGCAATTACAGCCCTGCAAGCTGCCGGTATGAAGCAAACAAACCCTGAGATAACGCAGATACCCGTTCCAATTGGAAACTGCAATACCATCGATCCCAGAAACGACAAGGCACCTTTTAACAACGTCCAGGTTCGACAGGCCTTGCAAATGTCGATAAATCTTCCGCAGATTGCCCAAACCTACTACAGCGGGCAATCAGAGTCAACGCCGGAACCGTTAACCTCAACTTTCATGCCGGGGTGGGGCTTCCCATACAGTCAATGGCCGGCAGACTTACAGGCACAATATGCCTACAACCCGGCAGGGGCCAAAGCCCTTCTCTCTGCGGCCGGTTTTCCGAGCGGGTTTACCACCGACATAGTGGCCAACTCCGGGGCAGATTTAGACTTACTGCAAATTGTCCAATCTGACTTCAGTTCCATCGGGGTTAACATGAGTATTACGGTGATGCCGTCCGCCGCCTTTAGCTCTTATGTTATGGTCGCCCATTCGAATGACGCATTGGCCATGCGCGCGATTAACCAGGGTTCACTTGGTTTGACCTATTATCCGCTCAGGCAATTTACGAAGTTCCAGACCGGCGCCTCCTCTAATGCCGCCATGGTTAACGACCCTATTTTTAACGCCTTCTATACTCAAGCTTTGGCAGCCACGAGTACCGCTCAAGTCAAAACAATATTGACTGCCGCGAATCTTTANNGGAGCGCGATTCTGGTTAACCCAAAATTAGTAGAAGATTGAAATAATCGAGCATTCCTGCAAACCTCTCCGGGGTAAATAAAACAGATGGGGAAGAGGCCGGGTATTTCCGGCCTTCCTTTTTTTATTACCTATTTCATTTTTAGTTAAATTTGAGATTAAAGACCCGGTGCATTTGCAACAAACACAAACATTTTTCGTGGTTGACAAACCCAAATCGCAATGCTAAGATTGCTGTAATTTTATCAGACAGGAACAATATCATATGACGTTATGATTAAAAAACAAAAATCCGGAAGCTTTAAATAGAAAAGGAGGAACAGGTGAAAAAAGGGACTCTCTGGTGTTTACTCACTCTTCTCATCGTCGCTTCAATGGTATTAGCTTCCTGCAGTTCATCAACCACCACAACAGCCGCAACTACAACCTCAACCACAGCCGTTAAAACTACTTCAACAACCTCTTCCGTGCTCGGTCCGACATCCACTACCACCTCCACTACATCCACACCAATCTCCGTTACCACCACTACTACCGGCACAGGCAACTGGTGGGACACTCTTGGCGCTCCGCAATACGGCGGTATTATGACTATCAATAATACCGTTAATCCCGGTCTCTGGGACCCGAACGGCGGTTCGATACAGTCATCCCTGGAGTTTCTCTATATGGATTCGCTTTTCGGCTCAGACTGGACTGCCAACCCCTCTGTCCAAAATTACCAGCTGACCTATTATGATGAGACTTATGTGACCGGGGATTTAGCATCCAGTTGGGAATTTACGTCCCCCGGCGTCCTGACAATACATGTTCGTCATGGGGTCTATTGGCAAAACCTGCCGCCGGTAAACGGCCGCCAGCTGAATTCCGCAGATGTTCTGTTCCATATGAACCGGATGGCCGGTCTCGGCAGCGGGTATACCGCGCCAAACTCCTATTTTGTCAGCGATGCCTGGGTCGCGGCTATTAAAACTGTAACCGCCCCGGATGCCTGGACGGTCGTGATGACGTTTTCAACTCTCAACCCTGAGTTTATCCTGGAAAACATGGAGGCGCTGGGTTGCGATTGCACAATTGAAAACCCCGAAGCTGTCCAGGCATATACCACGACGACCAACACGCAACTCACTAACTGGCATAATGCCGTCGGCACCGGGCCATTTATATTGACCGACTTTGTTGACAACAGTTCGGCCACCTTTGTTAGAAATCCCAACTATTGGGCATCCGACGAGCGCCATCCGCAAAACAGGTTGCCCTACGTTAGCACGCTTAAAATCCTCATGATACCCAACCTCGCTACCGCAGAAGCAGCCATGCGCGCCGGCAAGATTGACCTCATGGACACAATTCCTGCCTCAGATGCCGCAAACATGAAGAAAACCAATCCTACCATGAACGAACTTGCGGTACCTCTCGGCAACGGTCTCTGCATTGACCCGCGGGATGATTTGGCGCCTTTTAATAACCTTAATGTCCGGATAGCTTTACAGGAAGCCATCAACCTGCCGCAAATTGCCTCTCAATACTTCGGCGGCGGTTGCGACCCTTCTCCGCTTCCATTGACTTCGAGTTTTATGCCGGGCTGGGGCTATCCCTACAGCACCTGGCCGTCAACATTGCAGGCTCAGTATGCCTATAATCCGACTAATGCCAAAGCTCTGTTGGCCGCAGCCAACTTCCCCAATGGATTTACTACCGATATTACGGTGGATAGTGCCGCACCTTATCAGGACCTCATTCAAATCCTCCAGTCAGAATTTGCTGCGATTAATGTCACTATGTCTATCACGTTAATGCCGCATCCGCAATTCTCCGCTTTTGTCGTTACCGGGCACCATGAAACCGGCCTGTGTTACCGCACTTCCGGTTCGCTTGGTTTGGGCTATTATCCCATCCGGCAACTGATGAAATTCCTGACGGGCGGCTCTTCCAATGATATGATGGTCAGCGACCCTAAGATTGACACCTGGTACGCGACCGCGATGAATGCTACCAGCGTCGACCAGATCAAACAGATAGTTCGTGATGAAAACCTGTACGTGGCACAGCAGAACTACCTGTTAAGCCTGGTTCAGCCGTATGCTTTTTTCCTCTCTCAACCCTGGATCAAAGGATTTAACGGCCAATACGGCTCAACCTGCGGGACAGTCGGGCCCCTTCTGGGTTTCGAATACGAATCGCGTTTCTGGATCGACCCCAGTCAACACTAGAGCATAGGCTATATTAATAGATAAAAGAGAGGCCGGAGTTACCGGCCTCTCTTTTTGTTTAATGTCCAACGTCTTTTATATAATTAATTATGCCGTCAGCGTGTAAGCCTCTTTCAGCCAGCCTAACAGCTCTTTGTTGATATCTTCAGCCTTCTCTATTTTAACCCGGTTATGAAACCGGTGAGCCGAGACTTGCTCTTGTTCCACAACCCGGGCGCTTTTGATCGGTGCGGCGGAAACGATATTAAGGATGAAATATTGTTTGCGGGGATGGACTCCTGCAAAGGCAGCGCCGCCTTTAATATGGAACGAAGTTTTTTTCTCTTCCACGGTGATTTCCCCGAATTTATTTACTTCGGTAATTAATCTCCGGTATAAATCGTTTACTTCGGGTGTCAATTCCATACTTTAACCTCGCGGCTCGGATATCGGATATTAGTTTTATCCCGGCCGTAAAAAGATAATAATCCAATCATATCTGACTGTCAATTATAATTGAATTAAAGCATTATCCGCCTATTCCGGTTATGGAATGCCGAAGCAAAAAAAAGGAGATATTTCTTTATCAAAGAAATACCTCCTGATTAACAGGAAACTTGCTGCGGGCGAACTTATTCTTTCGCCGTCAGGAATTCGTGCGCTTTCTCCAACAAATCCGGTATCGCCAACTTTTGAGGGCATTTATCTACGCACTGGTCGCATTTAGTGCATTTATCCGCCCGGTGTTCTTTAAACCTGCCCGGAAAATTGTACATCCGGCGCTGTTCGGCGACGTTATTATAAATCATCGCTTCGTTGTAGGACTCAAAAACACGGGGGATATCGACATCATTGGGACACGGCATGCAATATCTGCACCCGGTGCAGGCAACGGCCGTTAATGAAACATAAGCATCCCTGGCTTTACCGATCAATGCCAGCTCGTCTGATGTCAGGTTTCCGGGCTGCGAATGCTCGGCATAAGCCAAATTTTCAATTACCTGCTCCATATTGCCCATCCCGCTCAACGCCGTGGCAACTTCCGGATGGTTCCAAACCCAGCGCAGCGCCCATTCCGCGGGCGTCCTTTTTACCGGTGCGCTTGCCCATATTTTCTCTACTTTTTCCGGGGGTTTTGCCAGTCGCCCGCCGCGAATCGGCTCCATCACCACCACTGCCAACCCTTTTTTATGAGCGTATTCCAGCCCTTCGGTGCCCGCCTGGGTCTGTTCATCCATATAATTGTATTGAATCTGCGTCATCGTCCAGTTATCGTAATCGTCGATAATTTCCTGAAACACATTATATTCGTCATGGAATGAGAATCCCAGATGGCCGATTTTTCCCTCTGCTATTTTGCGTTCCGCCCACTTCAACACACCGAAATCGCGGACTTTTGGCCATTCTGTTTTGTTTAGGCCGTGTAACAGATAAAAATCAATTTTATTAGTTTGTAATCGGGTTATTTGTTCGTTAAACAACCGGTCAATATCTTGCTCTACATGCACGTCTCCACACGGTAACTTGGTGGCAATCCTGACTTTTTCACGATAACCGTCTCGCATGGCTTTGGCCACCAGAACTTCGCTGTTGCCGCGATGGTAGAAATAAGCCGAATCGATATAATTGACGCCGTGGTCGATGGCAAAACGTATCATTTTGATCGATTCCGGTTCGTCAATGACGGCATGGTCTCCGTTAATCACCGGCAACCGCATCGCTCCGAATCCCAGTGCTGAAACTTTCCAATCCAACTTGCCAAACTTACGATATTTCATTTCTCCACTCCTCCAATATTTTCCGGCGCGTAGTTTGTTCAAGAAATAAGACAATTGCTAAATACTAATATATTAAGCTAATAAACAATAAACAAAATGCGCTGTATTCTGAAAAAAGGGATGATGCGTGTCTTTCAACACGCACCATCTTCTTTTCTATAATAACTATACTATTATTGGACCCTAGACTAATTTTACCCTGGGTGTAATTGATTTGTTCACTACGTTCTTGGGTAATTTACCGGTCAGGACTCTCGCCACTTCCAGCGCGATATTTATCGGGGCCAGATCGAAAGCGGGAGTTGAATATGAAGCGGAATGCGGCAGTAGCACCACATTTTCCATCTTCATTAAAGGACTTTCCTTAGGCAGCGGTTCAGTCTCAAAGACATCAAGACCGGCGCCGGCTATCTTCTTTTCCTGGAGTGCCTTAACCAGGGCTGGTTCTTCAACTACCTTACCGCGTGAAGTATTGATTAAAAATGCGCTCGGTTTCATTTGCGCGAATGCTTTTTCATTCATCATGTGGAAACTGGTGTCATTCAGGTCGGGATGCAGTGAAACATAATCGCATTTCAAGACCTCTTCAAAACTCGTCAGCTTGATTCCGCTTTCCGCGGCCAGCCACGGGTGCATAATGTAGGGGTCGTAACCAATTACTTTCAAACCGAAACATTGTGCTTTTCTGGAGACCATTCTGCCGATGGCGCCGCAGCCGACGATACCTAAAGTCTGTCCGTAGACTGAACCCATCCAGGGCTGCGCTTTCTTCGCTTCGGCCCAGCGGCCTTCCCGTACCATCCCGTCCAGCAGCTTAACCTTCTTGGCGCAATCCAGCAGTAAAGTCAGCGCGTGGTTCGAGACCTCTTCGATACACCATTCGAATGAGGGGTTGTTTACCACCAGAATATTATTTTCAGTCGCGGCCTTGACATCGATCATGTCGTAACCCACGCTTTGGCACATCACTGCGATGCATTTGGGGGCCGCTTCGAGAATCCAGCGGGAAACAGGCACGCTGCCTAATAATATAACATCCGCGTCTTTGGCGGCAGCGATGACATCGTTTTTGTTGGTGTCGTAAACTTCAACCAGCTCGGCGTTTACTTTAGCAAATTCTTCATTTTCCCGCGTCGCAGCGCCGGGACCAACCATAATACTGCCTACTTTCATTACTTTTAAAATTTTGTATTTCTTGGCCACTATTTAATCTCCTTATTCCTTGTTTTTTAATCGATACTGTAACAGCTAAATTCTAGCACTTATCCCTGAATCGTCGCAAACCTAACCGCTATTCCGATTCTAATCGCATCCATATTTGTTCCTTTCGATGGAAAGTTAAATAGCAGCTGAAAAGAAAAAACACCCGGGGCTCACTGCCGGGTGTTTTATCTAAAGGAGTATGAAATGAAAAGTTATTTTTATTATGGATTATCGGAAAATTTATCGCAATAGTACTTTCGTAGAACCTCTTTTTCATTACTAATGGTGGGTATTGACTGATCTTTCATCTGAAATTGGCATTGCTTGAATTCAGATATAGTGAATAATGAATGCATTGTTATTAAAGTTTGACAGCAAACAGCTAAGAGTCCTACCATATCTACTATATATCACCAACGCGGGAGGCAAATTTGAAAGACTTGTCGTTCGGGCTGACGATGACCTTTTGGGGTATGGGCGTTACCCTGTTCACTTTGGGTTTGCTGATACTTATCATTCATTTGATGAACAGGCTGTATCCCTTTAAAAAAGAAAACGAGGATGATAAAAAGGAATAGTACCTATTTGTGGAAATCAGTCTTATATTTCCTCGCCCCTTGGGGGAGAGGATTAAGGTGAGGGGTAACTCATCTTTACAAAATTATTGAAGCTTGGACTTATGCAATTAATAACTAGTACTTCTGCGGTTAATATGAAAAAAGGGATAATTAATGAACATGTTTAGTACCGCCTTCTCCGCGCTGATGCAGGGATTTGCTGCCCTCTCCTGGCAGAGCGTCGTCATGATTCTCATCGGGTGCGTACTGCTTTATCTGGGTACTGCCCGGAAAATAGAACCGATTCTGCTGATCCCCATTGGTTTCGGCATCGTGCTGGGTAATCTGCCGTTAGCCGGTTTGGCTGCCTCCGACCAGGGCGGCATCATCAATATCCTTTACAAATCCGGCGTTTTGACTGAACTTTTCCCCTGCCTGCTGTTTATCGGGTTGGGCGCGATGATTGATTTCGGGCCGATGCTGGCTAACCCCGTGGTGCTCATCTTTGGCGCCGCCGGGCAATTCGGCATTTTTATTACCCTCCTTTTAGCTCTGGCTCTGGGTTTCGGGCGCGGACAGGCTGTTTCCATCGCCATTATCGGCGCCTGCGACGGCCCCACCGCCATCTATGTCGCCTCAAAATTTGCTGTCGAATTATTGCCGGCTATTTCTATTGCAGCTTATTCCTATATGTCCCTGGTGCCCATCATTCAACCGCCGATTATGCGGGCTTTGACCACCAAAAAAGAACGCGCAACATTAATGCCGCCCGGCGAAAAGAAAGCGTCCAAAACGGTTAAAATCCTTTTCCCCCTCGTTGCGGGTATTGTCACCATTCTCATCGCCCCAATGGGCGCCCCGCTGATGGGGATGCTGATGCTGGGCAATTTCATGAGGGAATCCGGTGTCGTCGGCAGACTGGTCGATGTTTCACAAAACACCCTCACCAACATGGTCACACTTTTCCTGGGGTTGAGTATCGGGGCATCTATGCTCGGCGGGAACTTCCTGAAGTGGCAAACTATCGCCGTCTTTGCTCTGGGTCTGCTGGCCATCGCCTTTGATACGGTTGCCGGTGTTTTACTCGGCAAGCTGATGTACGTTGTCAGCAAACACAAAATCAATCCCCTGCTCGGCGCGGCCGGCACTTCGGCCTTCCCCATGTCTGCCCGGGTGGTGCAGAAAGAAGGTCAAAAAGCCAACCCCCGCAGTTTCCTCCTGTTCCACGCCGTGGGGGCGAACACCGGCGGGCAAATCGGCTCTGTCATGGCGGCCGCCGCCATGCTGGCCATCATGTCCAAGCTGCTCATCAAGTAATCACTGCTTGTTTCAATCTCCCCGGCAGTAATCCCTGAAGTCTTTTGTTCAGTCTGTTAAAATAAGGCACATGGTTAAATATTATGCCTGAAATAATTTTAGATAAAGCGGAACAGGAAAAAAGACGCGTCGCGCTCTCATCGGTAGGCGCCGCTGTATTTCTGACGGCAATGAAAATTGTCGTCGGGTTGCTCACGCATTCCCTTGGAATCCTGGCGGAAGCGTCACATAGCGGCCTCGATTTGATTGCCGCCGGCGTCACTTATCTTGCCGTCCGCGCCTCCGGTCAACCGCCGGACGCCGAGCATAATTACGGTCACGGTAAAATAGAAAACCTGTCTGCCCTGCTGGAAACGCTGCTGCTCCTCGGCACCTGCGCCTGGATTGTTTACGAAGCCGTGCAGCGTTTGTTCATGAAAGACGTTTCCATCGAAGTCACTTATTGGAGCTTCATTGTGATGGTTGTCTCCATCGTCATTGACTTAACCCGCTCCCGTGTCTTGATGCGGACGGCTAAAAAGCATAACAGCCAGGCGCTGGAAGCGGATGCCCTGCATTTCTCCACCGACGTCTGGTCGTCGGCGGTGGTTATCGTCGGACTCGCAATCGTCTTTATCGGTCAGAAGATTGTTACGGACTCGCCAACCTTGGGCAGTTGGTTATCTCATGCCGATGCGATTGCGGCACTCGGTGTTTCCGTGATCGTGGTTTATGTCAGCATCAGGTTGGGCCGGCGGACAATCAGCGCTCTGCTCGATACCGCCCCGCAAGGTCTCGGGGTGAATGTCGAACATGAGTTGAGCCTGTTGCCGGGTGTCGCCGGTGTAAAACGTCTCCGATTGAGACAGAGCGGTCCGGCTACTTTCGTTGATGTGACATTGTCCGTGCCGCGAACGCTCAGTTTTGAAGAATCTCACATTATTGCCACCCGGGCCGAAACGACGATTCAGCAGTTATTGCCGCGTTCGGATGTGATGGTACATATCGAACCCATCGTGGATAATGAAAAAAGCCTGGTGGAAAGAGTCAGGAGTGTCGCGGCACGTCACGGGATGAACGTCCACAGTCTGCAGGCGCATGATGTCGGGGGGCACCTGAGCATCGATATGCACGCCGAAGTGCCGGATAACTTGACGGTAGTGGAAGCGCATCAACGTATCACCGAACTGGAAAATGCTTTAAAAAGTGAATCCCCCGAACTGAACAGCATCATTATTCACATCGAACCGATGGGGGATAAAGAGGTGCGCCATCCGGTCAGTCCCGCCAGTTTAAAGGACGTGCAGGATGAAGTTAAAAAATTGTCCTTAAAACTCCCACGCGTCATTGACTGTCATAATATCAGCATTTTTCATTACGGAGACGAATTGTCCGTGACTTTTCATTGCACATTAGCCCCTAACCTGCCGATTCTGGAAGCGCATGAACTGACCGCGGAAATGGAAACCTTGCTGCGCGAACGTTTTACGCACCTGAAACGCGTAATCATTCACGTCGAACCGCCGGAGCCGGATAATACACCCAAACCCTGATAACCTCAGAGATATTGCTGAAAAAGTTGTAGCAATTCAGGAAACTCTGAGGTTGCCCGAAAACAGCCACCGGCAATATCTTTGTGGATTCCCGATCAGGTCGGGAATGACAAACATGGAATTGTCATTGTAGGGCTTGACCCGACAATCCGGAGATTTTAGACAATCTTATACATAGGGATTTATCTTCGCCTGTTTTACGTCAACCGATATCCGTGATTTTATCCGCCAGTTTAAGCAAACGCCGCGTGACATTTTTATCATTGGCGATGTCTCCCGGATTTTTTGCCAGGCCGCTTACTGACCCGACCCATTTCATGCCGCAAAGGTCTCCGTAGGTCTTGATATTGGCAACCGCCTGCCCGATGCCTTCTTCAGCCACCGCCACACCGGCCAGCGGCTTCCCCCGAAGATGCGGCCAAATGGCACAGGTCCGGTCCAGAAAATTCTTCAATAACCCGGTCATCAGGTCGAAGTAAGCCGGCGTGCCGAAAACGAGGCAGTCCGCGGCCATCAATTTGGGGTATATCGCATTCATATCGTCCTTGATTTGACAAATCCCTGGCCGCTTTCTGCCGCCCTCTTCGCATTTTAAACAGGCCAGGCACATTTTCACATCGGCTTTTCTCAACAGAATCATCTCCACCTCCGCCCCGTTTTCTTTCAGCCTTTCCGCCAGCTTGTTCAGCATCCATTCGGTATTCCCTTTCCTGTGCGAGCCGCAAACCGCCACAACTTTCATATCTGTATTCCTTCTCATGAATTTATAATTATCAAAACTGATAGCGATTATAGCATATTCTATGATAAATTCTCTTTGTCATTCCTGGAAATTATCAAGGGGAGGAATTCAAATCCTGCCATGGATTGTAGGGGCGGGTTTTGAACCCGCCCGCCCCATCTCACCCATCAGACCATTCTCCTTCACTCGTCGCACTCGTCCTACCCGTCAGATTTGTCAGACCGTTGTCCTTCCCACCCATCAAAGAGGTGACAAAATCCCCTTGACAGCCCGTAGGTAACCCGTCATATAATA
>PMCB01000045.1:14128-15918 GCA_003153955.1 Dehalococcoidia bacterium
TCCGGGGGAAAACATGCCAGCGGGGGAATACCGGATTTCCCCCTCCAATTCGGCCGAGTCATTCCACTTTGGGGCAAAATCCCAAATCGCATCGCATTATCCCGTTTAACGCGAGGGGCCCTGCATACTTAATTTCAAGAATTGTTTCCTGAATTTCAAATAGAAAAAGAGCATCAGAGAATAGCCCTTTCGGCTTCACGCAGGAACTAGATTCTTTGGTTCTTTGTATCGCAGAATGACAAAAGGCCCTCTCTCTCCAAGCTCTCTCCCACACAGGGGCGAGAGGGCTGAGGGGGAAGGATTTTGTTTATAATTTGGGATTTCGTTATTGTTTAGTATTTCGATATTCGTATTTCGGATTTATGTGGTAGTTGGATTTTGGGATTTGTAATTTCGTAGTAAAGCTCTATTTTGTGAAACGCTTTGAATACTCTATAATGGTATTTGTACATTATAAATAAGGATAACGAACATGGGTTTAAGTTGTGGACTGGTCGGGTTGCCTTCATGCGGCAAAACCACCATTTTTAATGCTCTGACTGCCGCCGGCGCGTCCGGGTACGGCACCGAAATGAACAAGGCCATCGTCAATGTGCCGGACGGACGCATTAACAAATTTGTCGAAATGTATCATCCCCGCAAAACCGTCTGGTCGACGCTGGAAATCGTGGACATCCCCGGTTTACAGACTTCATCCGCCGGCGAAGGTCGTGGTTCCAAGTTGCTGGGCCACATCAAAGACGTCGAAGCCCTGCTGCATGTGGTACGCTGTTTCGAAGACGGCGCGATTCCTTTCGCCTTTGAAACCATCGACCCGGTGCGCGACGTGGAAACGGTGGATCTGGAACTGATGGCCGCGGACGCCACCACGCTGCAAAATAAACTGGTGCGGCTGGAAAAGAAGGTCAAGTCCAACGACAAAGATGCCATCCGCGAGAACGAACACTGCCAAAAAATAAATGCCGCGATTCAGCAGGGTATCCCGGCCCGCAGGCAGAAATTGACGGCGCCGGAACTGGCCAGCGTTTTTGAATGCAACCTCGTTTCCCTGAAACCGGTGCTTTACATCGCCAACATCAAAACCATGGCAGAAGCCGATAATAAATACGTCACCGCCCTGAAACAGATTGCCGCCGCGGAAAACGCGGAAGTGATTATCGTCTGCGGCAAAGATGAAGCCGATATCAGCCAGCTCGCCGCTGAAGAGCGTCAGGAATTCCTGAAAGACCTGGGATTGTCCGAGTCCTCGATGGAACGCTTGATGCACGCGGCTTACCGGGTGCTGGGGCTGATTAACTTCTTTACTGTCGGTGAGGATGAAGTGCGCGCTTGGACGTGCAAGAAAAATGAAAAGGCCCCCGCCGCCGCCGGAAAAATTCACAAGGACATGGAGAAAGGCTTTATCCGTCTGGAAGTGATTAAATACGACGACCTGATGGCGCTGGGCAGCGAAGCCGCGGTGGCCAAGGCCGGAAAAAAGCATATCGAAGGCCGGGATTACGAGGTTCAGGACGGCGATATTATTCTGGTACTCTTTAACAAGTAGCCAGCAGGATTTCCATGATTTTCGCCGCGTCCCGGACAATATCCGGGCAGACCGTCACGAAAATATGTTTGTCCTGCGCTTCGGCGCGCTGTTCCGGGACAGCTAAATCCAGTTTTATCAGGTCCTTGCAATTTAACGAGCCGTGTAATGCCGTAAATTCGCGGTTGAAATCACGGATTAGTTTGTAAGTTCTCTCGATGCTCTCGCGGGCATTATTTTCATTAATATGCTGCGATAACCCCAG
>PMCB01000045.1:15927-42510 GCA_003153955.1 Dehalococcoidia bacterium
GCTTGGTCTGATTTGTTCATCGTGCCGCAATTATATAACGGCGTTAAAAACAAATGCAACCCTACATACTAAATCTGAGCTGTGGTATCATTAATTAAGCATAAACAGGCAGGAATTAAATGACCAAAAACGCCGAACCCGAAAGAATTATCAAGGAACACCGCAAATGGACGCAGTGGATCCAAACACCTAAAAAATTACGGCTGGGGAACCTCGTGTTAACCAACCGCCGCCTGATGTTCCTGAATGTCATCCAATCCAGCCCCGAAGTGACTGAAAGCATCAAGAAACTGGCGGACGCGCCGATGGAGGTTGTGCTGAACCATGCTTTTAAACTGAACGGGGACAATTTTCAAATACCGCTGTCTGCCATCGCCGGGCTAAAAATCGGTGCTTACAACTGGACTCCCATCCCGCATGTCTGTTTAAGCATCGTTTTTTTTGATGGGAACAGTACCCGCAGCCGCATGGTTGCCTTCCAGTTCATCCGCCCTTACAAGCAAACCATTTTTAAACCGGAAATTATCCTGCTTTTCGAATGGATACGGGAAATTAAAAAAGCAATCCGGTCTGCTGAAACCGGATAATAATAATCTCTGATTGACGCCGTTGTGACAGTTGCCAAAAAACAACTGATATATTAGAATGGTGCCAGTCGAGGAGGCGCCGCGTATGGCAGAGAATAAAAAGCAGACAATCGCCGCAGACCTGCCGCCCATTAGCAAATTGATTAATCTGGTTGAATATCAGGATAACGCCGTCGTCAGTAAAACGCTGATCGATACCAGGATGGAGACCGTTACTGTCTTCGCTTTTGCTGCCGGTCAGGGGTTAAGTGAACATACTTCTCCGTTCGAAGCCATGGTCTCCATTCTGGATGGTGAGGCCGGGATCACCATTGACGGCAAATCAATCCACCTGAAAGCCGGCGAAATGATCACCATGCCTGCCAATATACCTCATGCCTTGCAGGCAATCAAGAAATTCAAAATGATGCTGGTAATGCAGCGGGTTTAAGACAAGAGACCGCTTTAATTATCGGTTACGGTTTGGTTGCGGCAGTCGTCCCCTGGTGGAAAAACATCCGCCATTTATCCCCGGTCTTTCTCCAGATTGAACTCCTCAGTGAATAGCTTTTTTGTCCGCCGGTTTCCGTTTTTGTCGCCCGGTATTTCGCTAAAATCACATTTGGCGCCAAACCCACGATTTTAAAATCAGAGAGCGTCATGCGGGACGTTTCTTCTTTTTGGATCCTGCCGATGACCACCCGTTTATCATAAACATTACCGGAACGCCCAAATTCAGTGAAATCATCATCGAGAAGCGCTGAAAGCTCTTTCACCGAATGCCTCGTTGATGGCTCCACCAATTTTTCTTCAAGAAAACGGATTGTTTCGGTCAATTCTTTTTGATTGTTCATGTTTACCACAACCCCGGTACCAGGGCTTTGCGGTTTTTCGGATAATCCGGGAACGTCTCCCTGTACCAAATGTGATTGGAACGGGCGCGCGGCGCCAGATTGGCAATTGTCCAGATGGCAAAAGCCATCCCGGGCAGGGACCATGTTGCCAGCGCCCAGCCGCTCCACACAATGATTTCACCGAAGTAATTTGGGCTGGATATCCAGCGGTAAAGTCCGGTCTGCGGGATTTTGTAGCCGGTTTCACCGGGCGCACGGAGGTTGCGTAAAATACTGTCGGACGAACGGTTGATCAAATACCCGATGACAAACAAAGCTATGCCGCAGATAAAGCGCGGATCAACCAGCCAATGGGTCGTGTATTGCGTCGAGAGCGTGAAGACGTATCTGCCGTTGAGAAACGCGTTCATCAGATTAAAAGTGATAGCCATCAGAATCACCGATACCGGCATCATCTTGTCACCGCGCAGACTGAACGGGTAGATGAATGCACGGTGGATGTAATGCGCTTCCCATAAAGCCAGAAATATCAGCGGCACCGGAGAATGGTTCTTTCCGACCAGAAAACACACCGCAAACAACAGCGGGGAGGGCGATTCCATCACAATCCAGGCTAACTTGTTACGAACGGCCGGACCCCATCCTTTCCTGGTATGCCGCCCGTAGGGCGCGGTAAAAAAGAACAAAGTGACAAAAACAACCGCTGCCAGCAAAAAAGAGATTAAAAGCAAATCGTTATAAAATGTCTGTATCGTCATGATTATTTACCGGTTTCCCTTCAGACTGCATTTTAGTTTACCGTTTTCTTCAAACCATTTCATGGTATCGGTTAAGGTATCCTTAAACGGACGCGGCCGGTAACCCAGTTCACGGGTCGCTTTTTCGTGACTGATGCTGCGGTTGCTGCGCAGGGCATTCAAAGAAACACTGGTAAAAATGGGACGTTGTTTAAACATACGGGAGTAAGCGGTGGCAAAAGGCGCGGCGAAACGGGCCGCCGGCATCGGGCAAATAAAACCCGGGATTGACGCATCGGAAATTTCTTTCATTATGTCACCTATTCCCTGCATCGAGACCCATTGTCCGGAAAGCAGATATTCAGAGCCGGCCGGGGCTTTTTGTTCCGCCAGCATGGCTCCCTGAGCGACATCACGCGCGTCCACCCAATCGAATCCGCCGTTAACCAGCGCCGGCATTTGACCGTTAGCCATCGAAAGCAAAGCCGTGCCGAAAAATGAGGGCTGATAATCATAAGGGCCGAAAACACCAGTCGGATTGACAATGACTGCATTCAAACCGTCAGCAACGGCTTTGCGGATTTCCCGCTGTGCTTCAGCTTTGGAAAGGTCATAGGGCGGATACCGGTGCCCCTGAATTAACGGATGGTTTTCATCCACGGGCTTGTCCGGCGGCTCCGGGTTGATTGCGTGGATAGAACTGAAATGCACCAGCCGTTTCACATTACTGCGGCGACAGGCTTCGATGACATTGCGCGTGCCCTGGACATTTATCTTCTCCACCATCGGCCACTCGTTTTTCAGCAGCGAAATTACACCTGCCAGATGATAAACAACCTCCGCGCCCTCGAAAGCACGGGTTAAAGACGCCGCGTCTGTGACATCACCCGGCACGACTTCCACTCCAAGGCCTTCCAGTATCTGATGATTATGGTGCGCCATTGCGCGCACGGAACGCTTTTCCGCGACCAATGCGCGTACCAGGTTTATGCCGATATGGCCGGAGGCGCCGGTTACAACGACTGTCATAAGTGTCTATTATATACGCAACCGTTGAATATAGCTATATCTTCGAAAATTACAAATTCTACATCAGCTGGTTGAGCTGAGTACCTATCGGCAAACTCCAAATTCCAATAAAATATTCCAAAATCCCAAATACCGAATTCCAAAAGAAATCCTAACGACAAAATAGAAAATGACAGGCGCATACTTGTTCAAAATATAGAACTATTTACTGCACTTCTTCCACTCATCTCTTAACAACCCGAATGTCACTTCATCATGATAAGCGCCGTTCTTGAAAACCACCTCGCGCTGTCTGCCTTCCTCTCTAAACCCGAGTTTTAAATGCATTTTTATACTGCGCTCGTTAAAAGAAAAAGCCGCGGAGGAAATACGGTGCAGGTTCAACTGTTCGAAACCGTACCGAATAATCAATGCCGCGGCTTCCGTGCCGTAACCTTTGCTCCAGTATTTTTTGTCCCCAATGGCAATGCCGAAGGTCGCATTGTGGTCTTTAGGATTAATATTATGTAAATTAAGACTGCCTATAGGCCTACGGTTTTCGCCTTCAAGCGCTTCAATAACGAAAAAGGCGTTTGTCCCCGCCTGCTGCGTGCCTAAATCTTCGATGAATTTCTGCTCACCCATTTCGGTCATGGGCAGATACATTAAAAGGTATTGGGTGATTTCGGGGTCATTAAACCACTGTAGAAAATAAGAGATATCGGACCTTTGCACCGGACGGAGTTCTACCAGTTTCCCTTTCAGCATCTTCCTGACCTCCCGCAAATAATAAGGAAAGTATAATAACGGGAGATTGGTTTGTCAACGGAAATCATTTTGACTATTTCCAAACCTCGGACGTCCGTAGGTACTGAACGAAGTGAATGTGCGATATCTGTTTGTCATCATGTTCCACTTATAGAAGTATTTTGAATTTCGAAATTAGAATATATTTGGCTATTGGAACGTGATTATTGACCATTAAAACAAAAAGGTGGGTTTAGTCTGATTCGACTGCACCCACCTCTCGAAGCTATTTTTCTGTGTTATTGAGGATTAATTGCTTCTGCTTACCGCCATTTGCGGTTTTCTATTGCTGTACTGCGGCCTTCTGCCGGCGCGGGGTCCGCTGCCGGTTCCGGGTCTGCGGAACGGGGCTTTTCCACCCATGCGCGGACGGACTTCTTTGTCCGATGCCTGGGTTTTATAGTCAAACCCTTCCAGCGTGCGCCGCTCGATCGGCTTACCGAGAACCTTTTCGATGTCGCGGACCAACGGCATGTCTTCATTTGTCACGAAGGTGAATGCTTCGCCGGTTTCCTGGACGCGTCCCGTCCTTCCGATGCGGTGAGTGTAGGCATCGACGCTCTCCGGCATATCATAGTTTATGACATGCGAGATGTTGGAAACATCAATACCCCTGGCAGCAATATCGGTGGCTACCAGTATTTTCACGGTGCCGGAGCGGAATCCATCCAAAGCCGATTGACGACGGCTCTGTGACAGGTTGCCCTGTAAAGAAGCGACGTTGTATCCGCCCTTATATAGTTGTTCCGCCAAGCGTTCGACACGGTGCTTGGTGCGCACGAAAACCAGTACGGAATCGGTTTTTGTCCGGTATAGAATTTCTTCCAGCAGCGCCGTTTTGAGGTTCTGCGGTACCGGGTAAAGCGCGTGTGAAACAGACGAGGCCGGTGCGGAACGCCCGATTTGGACGGTCACCGGATTACGCAGCACTTCTTTGACCAGTCGCCGGATATCATCAGGCATCGTGGCAGAGAACAATAATGTCTGCCGCGGCTGCAGGATGCATTCCAGTATTCGTTTGATGTCCGGCAGGAAGCCCATATCGAACATCCGGTCGGCTTCATCGATGACCAGGATTTCCAGCTTGGATAAATCCAGCGCGCCGGCGTACAAATGGTCGAGTAAACGGCCGGGGCAACCGACCGCAATTTCCGCACCGTTGCGTAATTTGCGAATCTGCATTTCTTTCCCGACGCCGCCGTAAATCGCGACATTGCGCAGGCCGGTTTTCTTGCCTAACTCGGTAAACTGGTCGCAGATTTGCTCCGCCAGTTCCCTTGTGGGTGAGATTACCAGCGCCCGCAGCACACCGCGTTTACCCTGGGCTAATTTGTTTAAAATGGGGAGCGCGAACGCAGCCGTTTTACCGGTGCCTGTCTGTGCCAGACCGATCAGGTCGCGGCCTTCCATAATGGCCGGGATTGTTTGCTCTTGTATNNTGCAAATTGAAAGATTCGAAACTCATTAAACTCCTAATAATTGATAAATGATTGTTTTGTAATAAAGGGTGGGATTGTTGAAATTCATCGATTTTGTTTGAATTTGTGAAACCCGCAGCCGGGAATTACCCAAGCTGCGGGTCCTGTAAGCCATTTTAACGGGTTACTTTTACAGAGCTGTAGCATTCGCGGCAATAAACCGGTCTGCCTTCTCTGGGTTCAAACGGAACTTCGGTTGTTTTTCCGCAGCGTGAGCATGTCGCGGGGAACATTTGGCGTTGTGACTGGTAGCTGGTATTGTTTCTCTGGGTACCGGTACTGCCCTGGCGTTCTTTCCGCGTCGCCCGACATGCGGGACAGCGTTTCGGTTCATTGGTATAGCCCTTGGATGAGAAAAATTCTTGCTCTTCCACGGTGAACACGAAGTCTGCGCCACAATCGTAGCACTTGATTGATTTTTCCTGGAAACTCATGTGATGACCTCCTCTTTAAATATTGTTAGAGTTCTGGTCATCTATACTATAAAATCTACTAGGATCATAAAAAGCATTAATAACCTAAACTGAAACTATCATTATTATACAACACATTCAGTCGTATTGCAAAAAATCGTGTCCGTGAGATGAGCATTTTTGTTCGGTACTCTGCTATATTATATATATTGTAGTTGGTTTTGTAACGAAATATGTGAACCGGAGATAAGATGAAAATCGACAAAGAACTGCGGGGAAATATCCAGACCTTTATCAAGAACCTGACCAATGCCGAAGATGATGAAATCAAAGAGTACATCTCTGAGATTGTCTCTGACAGAAAACTGGAGAACAGCCTCGCAAAAAAGTCGAATTTCGGGGACGGGGAAAAGCCGTTTTCCTATAAAATCGCTGTTGATGTCGCTTCCCGCCTGGCACTGTACGTGCTTTGCCGGACCAAGAAACCGGACGTGGTGGTGGAAACCGGCGTTGCCAGCGGCACTTCTTCCTCTTACATCCTCCGCGCTCTGGACAAAAACGACAGGGGAACGTTATATTCCATTGATGTTCCCTGGTACACCGTGACCCAGAACTGGAAAGGCGCATTTGTTGACGGCGTGAAGACTAACCCGATCGAGATGCAGAGCGGCTGGATTATCCCGGACTACCTGCGGGACCGCTGGGATTTGACCATGGGACTGACCAGTGAAAAACTACCGGCCCTGCTGAAGAAAACGGGCAAAGTCGATGTCTTTTTCCATGACAGCGAACACTCTTACGAAAATATGGCCCGTGAGTTCAAGACCATCTGGCCCGGCCTTCGGAAGAAAGGCGTCATGCTGGTGCATAATGTTGAGAAAACCCCTGCCTTTGCCGAATTCGAGCAGAAAGTCGGCGGGGAAAGTTTTAAACTATCCGGCCTGAACAATGACTTCAAAATCATGACCATCGGCGGGAAAGCTAAAGGGTAGTTTGGCGCTATTTATCCCGGTACGGCATCACTGTAATCCGTCCGTCGAGCATTACCAGCATGAGTTTATCTGCGGCTGCCGATTGTATTTCATTGACCAGTCTCTCGATTTCTTCTTCGGCTAAAGGCGGCATACCCGCGCCTGTTTGCCCGACCAGATATAAGATATGTGTTTTATAACCCAGCCGGTTTTCCAGCCTTACCGCCAGATCTCCCCCTCGGTCATCCGCCAGTATCGTGATATCACGCTTTGTTAACATCGTTTCCGCCCCGCGGCGCTGGTCGGCACGCAAAATCTGCCAGTGGTACCAGAGCAGTCCTGCTGCTACCGCCAAAGTTTGCAGCCCCCATTTTGCGTCATTGAGGAAGTTAGCGCTGAAGCGGTTTCCTAAGGTGTCCCTGAGCAGTTCATAAATAATCGTCACCATGTCGGCAGCCAGCAGCACAATCGCGGCGCCGATAATCACGTACAGGAAAATGCGGCGCGACAACGCCCGCCACTCATCGATCCCCCCGGCCCTTACCCGTTTTAAAATGCCGTTCCAATAATACAGCCAGAGCGGCGTGCCCACGACTAACATTGCCAGTGCGGTTGCCAGTTGATGCCGCCACCAGCCGGCGGTCACGGTCATTTGGGTGCCGGTTTCCACCAGCAAGCCAAAAAGAATGCTCAAGCCGATCACCGTTGTAGCCAATCCTAAAAAGGCCATCAGGTAAAAATACACCCGCCGTGCCGACTGACGTTTTTCCTGTACGCGGCCGGCTTCTTCCTGCGCCAACCGCTGATGGTAACCCCATATCGCTAAGCCTACCAGAATCGTCGGGACGGCCCAGCCGAGGAATTGAAAATACCGGCTCCCCGCAGCGCCGGTACCGCTGAAAATCCAAACAAAGACTTGAAACAGTAAAATGGATGCCGAAACAAGGGCGGCGACGGCGCCCCCGGAAATGGCCGGTAAATAAAAATAAACCTGCCGGAGTTTTGAGTTAAAATCTCCCCGCGCCATGCGGAACCAGTGAAAATACCAGGTTGCGAGGCCGAATACTATCCAGGCGGCGTTCCCTTGAGTCGAGGTATTCCAGAATTTCCCGGCGACAAGTACATCACCCCAAACCGGCAAATTTCTAAACGCCGCATTGATCAGTAAAACCAGACTTACTGCCAGCATTACCAAACCGAAAACACTCATAATGTAGACATACCAGCGCCGCATTGTCTTTGCCGCCGAAGAAGGGTGCCCTTCGGATTCCGATACCCGGTAATGGTAAAACCAGATAACTCCGGCGACAATCACCAGGGCTAATCCGCCGGGGGAAAACGCATCTGCGGAGGCTCCTGATATCAGCCATTTAAGAAAGCCGGCGGCATTGACTACAAGAATGAAGGCCGATACTAATAATACAAAATTCAGGAAAAATTTCCGCATCACGGCGCCGGTTTCTTCCTGATTGCCTTTGACCCGGCGCTGTATTGCCCGCCAGAAGAGCAGCCACAGAGGGCCGCCAATTGCTGTCAACGCCAACCCGAGACTCAGTTGTGTCTGATTAAAATTTGTTCCGCCCACCTGTGTCAGCTTCGCGCTTTTTATCGTAATTTGAAAAATGAGGCTTAATAACCGTTCTACCCCGGCCGCGAATATTCCCAGGGCCACCAGAGTGACGGCGTAAAACCAGAACCTTCTGATTGTATTCATTTAGTTTATTCCTCGCTAGTAAATCCAATATATATATGTAGGCGAAGTGATTAACCAGGAATTACCCGTTTCAGACAAATCGAAAGTAACAGGGAGATTGGATTGGGAACTGCTCATCATGCCGCCCGGATAGGAAGTTTCAATCATCACTTCCACGGTTGCATAGTTGCCGTTCTGCACGGTCTTGCCGAGGGTTGCCCGCCAGCCAGTTTGACCTGCCGGACGGTTCGTATTTTGTGAAAGCCAATCATCGTAGGACATCGTTCCCGGCAAGTTTGGCGATAAATAGTTGTAACTCCGTTGATAGTCCCCTTCCTCAAGAGCGATCAAATACTGTTGGACGGTACCCTGCGGTGTATCCGCGGCCAGTAAAGTTACATTTTTTCCCCCGGTAACCAAAACGAGAACTACCGCGATCAGGGCCAACGTGCCAATGATACCGGCAAATATTATTAGCCATTTGCTTGATGAATTCATTTCGCGCACCTCCCTGATATGTCACCAATGCTAATTCACAATATCACCTGATGTCAATGTTCGCAATCGGGGGTCGGCATCAAAACAAAGTTAATGTTAACGCATTTTGTTAATATTACAATATTTGAATGAGCACTGCCGGCTTCTGCCTCCGGAAAGTATCTGGGCGCGGTGACTTGTTTTGGCGAACCTTTTATCGTAGAATTTATGAGTGACGCAAATGTCCCAGTAGCTCAGCTGGATAGAGCGGCTGCCTTCTAAGCAGCGGGTCGTGGGTTCGAATCCCACCTGGGATACCATAGATTTGAGACTAAAAAGACCCTCATTGTTTTTTAAGGGTCTTTATTGTTTGAACGGCTAAAATATATCAGGCGTCTATTCTCAGTATTGCAGAAATATTATGCATATTTAGCGCCGCGAAATCGGCATCCGAGGAAGTAGTATTTCGCAGATCGAGGATATTGACATTGGTGCAGGGTAAAAACTGAGATTGCTGCTGCAGTAACTGGTGGATCGACCCTTCATCAAAACTATGAAAATTACCGCTTATTTCGTAGTGGGACATGTGTATTTTGACACGAACCTGCTTTTTATTAACGTACGGATACAGTTTTCCTTTAGCGCCCGCTCCCCGGGCATCGTCATTTGCCGCGGTAGTGAGCATCCGGATTGACTTTTTGTTGATGTACATTTCATGCAGATTATCCGGAAGAGGCGCGGAGGCATTGTTTACCTGCCCGCCTTTTAGATGCAGAAATTGTGCCGGAACGTTGATAAAATCAGAAGGCCGCGCCTCCGCAGACAAAGCGAGCTTTCCTTTAAATACACCCGAATCCGTGTATACCGTTACGGAAATATGTTGTTCTGCCATTCATTTATTACTTTACTTCAGTATTAACTGTCCTTATTTTACAATACTTTATAATATTGAAGAAATAATACAACCCTTTGTATCAGAAAGGCAAGAAAATATCATCGCATTAAAATAGCCCCAATCCGGCATTCGATTCGCTGCCGCGCCTTAAAATCCATCCCCTGATATTCTTCTTTCCACCGCGAAAACTATATTTAGGCTCAAGTACTATCAATTTTCGACGATGTTAAACCCAACGACCCGCCGAAGTAGAACACTCCCGGCTTGATAATGCCTCAGAAATAGCAGGGGCGGAGGCCATACGGCCTCCGCCCCTTTTTTCACCTTGTCACTCTTGAGGCTTTTAAAGCCGAAATACTCCGAAAGCCGCAGCTGTAGGTACTTTTGACTTTTAGTGAAAATGTATTGACCTCAGTCGTAATGCACCGGCCTCATCGGGACTCCAGTCTCCACAATCAATATCATCTCAATTCAGTAAAAGACAAAAAAGGGAGTCCTTCAACTGAAGGACTCCCTTTAAAATTATTCAGATTGCCGCCGCACCGATGTTTAGAACGTGATATTCACATAGGTAGTTTGCAAAGTTTCGATCAGTTTCGTGCGGTAGGCGATGTAAATATCGGTGATACCCTTGGATTTCATCCAGGCATCGAGTGCCTCGCTCTTTGTACCGGTCGCATAGCCGGAGTGCAGTCCTTTATGCAGTAATGCCTCAAACCCTTTTTCAAATAACTCGCCGCTAAGGTCTTTACCGGCAGAATACATCGCCGCGGTAAGCCCTTTACGGTGTTGTCCGCCGTCGTCCATATCCTTATACCAGTGATACATGGTGCGCCAGACCGTATATTGGGCGACCCATTTCAGGCAGACTGTCGGTTTGCCCCACATTTCTTCCATGACATTTTTGCCGCCCTCTTTCACTGTTTCCCCGATAATGATTCCGATATTGGTCTTAACCAGCTCTTCGGCAATGCCGGACCAGTCTTCATTCCATTTTTCACCGATGGTTTTAACCGATTCGGTTACGCATTTATAAACTTCTTTACTGACTAACGCGCCGACCGGCCCGAATGCGACGTCTGAAGCTGCCGACCACGCTTTTTCCGCCAGCATTTCGACTAACTCGGCCCCGGCTAAAGCCGTCTCCCACCGTTCGGCACTTTCAATTGCTTCCTTGTATTCCTCCATGATTGCTTCATAGGCGATATCCCATGTCTTCCGCCGGAATTCCTTTAGGTCTTCGACACCTAACGCATTTTTTTGGTTTTCCAGGTGTTCCAGCCTTGCCTTTTTCATGGCCTCCGGCATATATTTGTTGATGATGTAAATACAGTCTGCGTATGCCTTATCCCAGTCGGGATTACCGGGCAGGACTTGAGGCTGGATGGCCAGGGGAATATCGAGGTCGTAGTGGTCTTTACCGATATCGATGGAAACCGGCAGCGAGGCCTCAAATAAATCGCCTTCTTTGCCGGGGATGGTTTTATTCACCGATACCCGGTACATCGCGGTGGCTAAGTTCAAATGCCGGATGCCTTCCTCATAAGTAGTATCCTTCTCGAATTTGAAATTACCGTATTTAAATACATGTTCTGCCTTATCGTCCCCGTCAAAATCCAGCGCGCCGACAACCAGTTTGGTCTGCAGGGTCTTGGGGTCAGATTTGACCTTTTTATCAGTGTCATCCCAGATCAACAGGCACAAATCAACGATCTTGAAGGGATTTACCTTTGCATCGTCCTTCATGGTTGCGTCGATAACGATATTTTTATCCTCCCGGGGATTGGTGGAATCGTCGATAAACAGCCCCTCGCGGTAAACCGTAACCTCGACGGTGTCCTTCAAAGGCGGATCGATACAGGAAACCGTGACATCAATCAGGCCTTTGGCATAATAATCCGTAAAAGTGGCCGGCCCGCTGTAGCCGCTATCAGCTTCGGTTATGGTAATTTTGCCGGTGGTCGGGTCGTCGGCATCAGCATCCACTTTAACGGTGCAGATCTTGGCGGCATTAGGGTCGGCGTCGGCAGTCGGGGGCGCCCATTTGGTATCAGCCGGGCCTTTCATCTTATATTTAACTTCAACGCTCTTCCCGGTCTTGGATAACAGCGTGACCGCAATCGGCTCAAACGTTATCGAAGGCGGACCGTCAAATTTCAGTGTGACATTTTTGGAAGCCGGTTTGCCGTTATAGGTGCCGCTTACTTTGACGACAATCTGGTCCGGAACAACCACGGCCGGGTCTGCAACAGGTGTGGCAGTTACAAATGTTCCTCTCCAGTCACCGGAGGGCCCATCATCGCCTGTTTTCGCCCAGTTTCCACCTTCCACCACACTAAATGTGAGAGTACTGGTGGCTGATGCATTTGGTTTTTGTTGGCCGGCGTCGTCAATATCGACAAACTGCCCGTAGACATTGACCGGATTGTTATCGCATTTTAGGGTCATCATCCCTTCCGGCATGGTTGTCGTAAGGAGGTTCGAGGAATCATCTTTATTCGGGTCGTCCTTTTTAGGGGAGCACAATGTCAACAATGTCGCTATCAGCGCCATAGCCGCGCCGATACCGGCGGCTGCAAAGCTGGTGCTGCTGGAATTGGTGACAAAACCTGTTCTGTATTTCATGACATCCCTCCGCTTAAAATTAGTTGCCGGTTCTGGCAAAGCACAATTTCCGGTGTAATCGGACAGCCGCCAAAACAGATATCTTTATGTCCGCAGTCCGGACAGGCATTCCTTAATTTATCCCTGAATTGATCAAATTCCGCGCTCTCCCAGACCTGCGCGATACTTGAATTCCGCAGGCTCACCGCGCATGTTTCTTTCCGGTCGAAGCTGCACGGCGTCATTTTCATGTCTGAGGAGATATAAGCCGAAAATCTTGCGCCTTCACATGAGTCATAACTTTGCGGGTCGATCCCTTTGTTATTATTCACCAGAGCCGGTACGCAGCAGCTATCATAACCCACCATTTTTGTGACTTCCGGTTTATCCATCAAGGAAAACAGCATCTCAATCCGCGGGTCTCCCGGTGGGATGACATTGGCATAATCCCCCTGCCCGACCGGTTTGAATAACAGAAAAATCATCCTGCCGACTCCGTCAGGTAATTTGCCTTCCTTTAATATTTCGATAGCTTCATCGATGGAATCATCGCCTAAAACATAATGCACGTTGACCGTCACTCCGGCGGCAACCAGCATTTCGATTGCTTTGTAAGTATAATCATTGCGGTACCAGCTCACTGCCGCCGCCCCACAATATTTGGCGATTATTTTTGCGTTTTCTCCGGTTAATCCGTAGCCTGAAGTAGTCATATTCGGGACAATGCCTTTACTCCGGGAATAGGCAAGGATTTCCTCGAAATTCTCGTGCATATCAGGATCGCCGCGGCCGCCCAGCGCAAACTGGTGGACTTTACCCTCGCACTGGTCTGCAATCGTTTTAAAATCAGCAAAACTCATATTCTGCCTGTCCAGACTCCCGCCGCTCTGGTAACATTGAATGCCAGCCAGCGTGCATTTCCCGGATAAACCATGCGCGCAATGCCCCATAATTCCCACATCCAACAGGTGTGGAAATGAAGCCATAAACGGGTCGATACCCGTATCCCTGCCATCTTTATCCAGGATGCCGCTGCGCACATAATTGCCGTTGCTGCTATCGAACAGCGTCCTGAAACGATACTTTTCGTCAAGAAGGCTGTGTAGTTTTGGCGGGTTGGGCGGGTTGGACTTGTTGTTGATTTTTTCTCGCTCCTATGAAATACCAAGTGAGACCGGCAACGATTAAAACACCGCCGACGATATAACCTGTCGGGTCTACGAAATTATTGGTAACACGCACGAAAGCAAAAATAATCGAGAGTATCATGCCTAAAGCGAATGAAGCTATAGCAATGAACAGAGTGGCAACCGTTAACTTACTGTTGTCTTTCTTGAAAAGGTGCATAATATCGCGCCAGCCGGCCCTTACCAGTTTGATAATCGGTTCAGTCAGCCCGCGTGAAAGTGCAAAAGATAAACCCAGAGCGGTCAGGAAAACCACCAGATATTTGTCGATGTGATTGTTTCTGCTGATTGCGTTCGCCAGCATCATGCCGGCGCCGGCAAAGCAAAGCATGATAATAAACGCATCCTTGCCTTTTTTGACAAAGGCTTTGATGGCGACCGTATAAGTTCTGGTCAACCGGCTGCCGCGGGCTTTAAGAGCTGCCCAAAAACCTACCTTTTTTATTTCTCTGATAAAAGGCACAATTTCCCGGCCGATAAATCCGGCGAAAAACGCTTTTCCCACCCATGTGTTCCAGCTGGCGGTAATAAAGATGGCAAATTTTATTATGGGGTTGTTCATGAGCGAGGAAATCATTGGAATTGACCCCAGCCAGATCCACAGCGCCGCCAGGGGAACCAGCCACATGTAATGTTGTTTAATCAGGTTTACAGCATTTTTCAGATTGTCCGTAATGATTTTCAACAAAACTTTGAAAAACGGTGTATCATCCTTTTCCTCTTCTGCAGTCAGAATACCGATCACCCCGCCTAATGCGTTCGGTGGCACTGGGAGTACCCGCATGCTTGAGCTGCCTGATTGCTGTTTCATTACATACCATCCTTTATCAGAGAGTTATATTGTACGTATCCGGAATATATTACGAATGCAGAGCTAAATTTATGGCCTGATTTGTTTATCCATTTTAGAATATAATTGTCAATATTTTGCCATTTCAGGCTGACAAAGTCAATAGTTTTTTTACTATTATGAAAATATTTTCATAAACAGAAAACGCAAACCCCGTGGAATCGATCTAATTTCCCACAAGGTCTGCGTTATCCGGACTAAGCTTTTTTATAAAACGATATTAATTTATTCTATAGGCGATACAGACGCGATGGCCGGCAGTGTCCCCTCAAAATGCACCTGGCCGTTAACGAAACTGGCATTTTTAATCGAGAGTCCCGGAATTTTATCTATCATATTCTGCACTAAAGAGATCAAACTCCCTTCATTGTCCTGAATAATCGAGGCCGGAACGGATAGGTTGCCGACTTTCATTTGCTGTACGTCCAAGTTAATCTGGCCGTTGACCACGGAACCGGTCCCTTTAATGTAAATCGCGGGATTTCCTTTGATAAATCTCACATATTTGTTGACAACGCTCATATCAGTGGCGGATATCCCCAGCGCTGTTTCGAAGGCCTGAATACGATCGGTGTGCAGCACGCCGGAAAATTCTGCGGTGCCGTCGGAATTGATCTTTAGTTGGCAGCCCAGCAGCGCATCGTCCCAACTATTGTTCATCCAGGCATTGAATTCACCCTGAGTGAAAGTGGTGTTTACATTTTTTTGTCCGGAAAAGGAAATACTTTGAGAAGGCGGCAAATTGGGTGCCAGTGTGACAATTTTAGTGCCCGCTTTAACTTCTGCGCTGGTTAAATCCTGCGATGTGAAAGTAACTCCCAGGTTTTTCGGTTTATTGGCGCCGAAAAGACTGGATACACCCGGAACTATACCGAGATAGCCTCCGACCGCCACCGCTACGACCAAAATGACCACGATAAAAATCAATAACCCCAGCAAGAATTTCTTCATGTCTGAGCCTCCCAATATTTAATTAGCTACAGTATAATAATTCCGCTTCAATGATGCAAGTTATTCTCAGGCTCAGAACCGAAAATATCGGATATTTGTTTTCATTGAACTATTGAAATAATTAACCCGGTCCGGACCAAAATGTGTTGATAATTTACCGGGTTGAACTTTCCGTATCATGATTCCCGAAATCCGAAACTGAATTTTGTGCGACCTAAATTGAGCTTCAGTAACTACCCGAAATTCCTATTGTAATTACTCAGGCAGTTATCTATAATACCTATATGTGTGCAGGTTTCCTTTTTACAGTCCGGTAAGGTCTGATATCGAACAAATCATTACTTACTGTGTAATTCTTGACGCTGGCGTAACTTTCATATATAGTACTCAGTAATCGGTTTAACCGTACACGCAGAGACAGAGTAAAAAACATCTTCCGCGCCGGAAGCTTGGAAAACATACAAGGAGATAACGTATGGGAAATGGCAACCTGATTCTGGCCAAGAAAATGGCCCAATCCATTATCAAAGACGGTATGATTCGTGATATGGACTTGTTTAACGATATCTCGGGTGTATTAAAACAGGCAAGCGACCAGGACCCTGAAGCAAAAGCTTTGCTGAACAGAATCAATCTTATCAAGATCAGCACACTGAGCCAGCCAAAGGCCAGTCCCCCGCCCCCGCCGCAATATACCGCACCCGTAGAGGAAAGAATCAGCCCACCGATTCAGCCGCCGGCGGCGCCTAAGATTACTCCGCCCGCACAGGAAAGAGTTTATCAGCCGGTACAACCGCCGGTTCAACCCAGGAATGTCCCTCCGGTTCAGCCTAAAAACACCCCGGTTCAACCAAAGGTCGTACCTCCGGTCCAACCAAAGAATCAGCCGGTTCAAAATAAAACCGCCGCTCCGGTTCAACAGAAACCAGTTCAGCCTGTTCCGGCCAAAGTTAACCCTGTAAAACAGGAGAAACCAGTTCCGGCCAATAACGACACACCAAGTGAGAAAATTCCGGTTGGGCTTTGGCTGCTGGCGATAATCCTGGTACTGCCCGGCGGTATTATCGCGTCCATGATGGCCAGGAAAAAGAACCCGGCCAAGTCCGGCGCGCTGTTAATCGTCGGGATTTTGACATCGATACTGGCAGGCGTGTTGATATTTGTTTCGATGAAATACACGATTAAATTCTAGATGCGTCACCGGGCCGGATGAGAAGAATATCTCAGCCGTTATAATGGTATCTGAAAGGGAGTAAAGACAAGTTTTTACTCCCTTTTTATTTCTTTGCTGATACTGTCACCAGCCTTCTGTTGCCAGCGGGAAAAACAGCTTGATGCTGTTCTTACCGCGCGATTTTACTCGTCAGGTTGCAGCAGGGTACAATGGAAGCAGGATAACCATTTACCGGTTTTACAGGAATAAAGTTTGTCGCGCGGTAAAAATATTCAATAACACACATTCCCCGGGTTAAGTTATGTCATGCTCTCTTCCCAAATAAAAAACTTCCGTGTCTTTGAGAGCCTGTCCCTGTAGTGGGTTAAAATGCAATGCTTTTCCTGGTGCCAACAGATTAAGCTGATTTATATGGTTATTATGTAAAATACAAAAGTACAGTATTGTAATCAACTGACGAAGGCTGTAAATCTTTGAAAAAGCAAAAAATCACCGCCGCCGGCGGCGTGGCAAAATCCCGGCTCTACTACGGATATTACGTCCTGCTGGCCTGTTTCTTTATCATCATGCTCGTTTTCGGGGCACAAGCCAGCTTCGGGGTTTTCTTCAAGCCGATGCTGAACGAATTCCACTGGACGCGGGCTTCGACTTCGCTTCCTTTTTCGTTAAACCTGATCCTTTGCGGTGTTTTCGGCATCCTCGCCGGCAGGATCAGCGACCGGGTGGGACCCAGGCTGGTGGTCACGGTCGGCGGTGTCATTCTGGGTTCGGGGTATATCCTGATGTCGAGGATCACCAATTTGTGGGGACTTTACTTGTCCTACGGCATCATTGTCGCCCTGGGTTCAAGCGCGATGTATGTCCCGCTGGTATCAATGGTTACCCGGTGGTTTCCCCGGAAACGCGGGCTGATGGTCGGCATCGGTGTCTCCGGGATTGGATTCGGTATCGGCGTGGTGCCGACAATTGCCAGTCATTTAATGATAAGTTTTGACTGGCATAACTCATTGCTCATCGTGGGCGGGGCGAGTATGGTGCTTATTGCAGGATTGGCGCAGTTTTTAAGAGCCAAACCGGAAATGCAAATTGCGGCACCAAGCGGCGAAGAAAAACCGAACGCACCGGCGCAGGCGCCCTCCCCCGGGCTTACGTTCAACGAGGCGGTAAAAACCAGTCAATTCTGGATGATATTTTTCGCCTGGCTGCTTTACGGTTTTTTTTATCAGATCGGCGCGGTACATATTATCCCGTATGCTACCGACCTTGGGATGTCGGCGCTGGCGGCCGCCGCCCTGCTGACGATTATCGGGCTAATCGGTATTATAGGCCGGGCCGGCCTGGGATTTATCGGCGATAAACTGCACAACAATGTCACTTTAGCCATCGGTTTTATTTTGGTAGCGGTAGTCTTTTTTGCAATTACAATCAGCGGCACCGTGCAGATGCTGTATATTTATGCAGTTATGTACGGCCTTTTTTCCGGGGTAGGTTTACTGCTGGCGTCGATCAATGCCGAACACTTCGGGCTGCAGTCTTTAGGCGCGATTACGGGCGCGATTATTTTCGGCAATAATATCGGCGGGGCGCTGGGACCCTTCCTGGCCGGATATATTTACGACACGAACGGCAATTACAGGCTGGCCTTTTTGCTCTGCGGGGTCGCTGGCATCGCGGCCGGCATCGTTATCTGGCTGGTAAAACCCGCCGCAAAACAAAGAAACTAATCTCTATTTATTCGGTTACGCGTTCACTGCGACGCTGCGCTATAGAGATATAATCTGATTCCTCCCGGGATATTCACATCTCCCGCATATTTGATTTTTGCCGTAATGATGTCATTAACCTTATATTTGCTCATATCCTGGTCGGTAACCACGGTCACGGTGTTGCCCACGCTTGTTGCGACCGGATTAGGCAGCGTACCGACGTTACTAGTCGAGTCAATCACTACATCCAGCAGCCATGGATAGCCGATTGTTTGCGCGCTGATACTGACGATTTTTACGGTATCGACGCTGTCGCTGTTGATGACCGCGCCGTTGCCCGGCGAAATTACAGTAGATGTGACGGTTGAGGTCGTAGTACTGCTCTTGCAAGCAGCAGTAGATAACATGACCGTTAAAACGATTAAAGCGGCCGCCGCTAAAAATACTTTTTTCATAAATTCCTCACTTCATATTTTGTTTGATTTGTTTTACAGGCTACTAACCCCATTTTCCTAATGTATCATCTTAGACATAAAGGAATCATAAAATTGAGTTCGCATCTGTTACATAAATGTGTCATTTCCCAGTGAATTTCCTCTAAATTCCGACCGCCGTACAAATTGATTATTCGCATTCCGAAGTAATATAATCTGAATATTATGATACTCGGACCGGCGCATGAAAAAACTCCGTAAAGGGATCAAAGAAATCATCGTGGGGCTGGTGGGGGGCCTGCTGTTCAGCGCTGTCTTAAATTTTTTCAAACAAAGCGGAGTGATTCCTCAAAACCTGGTGATATGGTTCACCGTCATCGGTCTGATAAGCTCAATTATCACGATATATTCTTTTCAGACCGCCGGGATTATTTTCACCCTGGGTTGGATATTGGGCGCATGGCTATTGAAAAACTTTATGAGCAATACCGATTTTCTGGTCTATTTTTGGGCGCCGGTAGCGACCCTGGTTTTCCGGACTTATGTAGTTATCAGAAAAACGGTTTTTCATGCCAGGCGCTAAAGAGCCTTTTGACAGACTGTCCCCGCTCTATTATAATTGGAGCAACACTAGTCCGATGGAGAATATCCCGTGGCATTTAGACGAAGACCTGAACAGCCGGCCGATGACGGAAAAGGCACCGGCAGTAAAGACAATGAAGTCCTGCAGCTGGAAGCGAGAGTTGATGCACTGGATCGCCGACTGGATAATATCGACTCAATGGTTACTGCCGTCGCCGAACGCGTAATGAACCGCCCGTTAGTCATCGTGGCCACTTGCCCACATTGCGGCAAGAACATGGAAATCGCGCTGATGGGCACCCAGAAACCGGCGAAGTAACCGGCATTTCGTTCAATTCCTACCTCAAGGTCTCCGGCGTTGCAATCTTAATTCCCCCTTTTTATATAACGAGCGGCATTTTTGATTATTTCCCCCGGTTTTAGTATTGTAAATTAATATGCCCCTTAGATTAATTCTGAATTTATCTAAAAGTTCCAGTCGCTTCCGGCATTACATTATGTTAAGGAGAATTCATTGCTGCCGCTGATAATCGTTATTGTTTATTTTATCGCCATGATTGTCCTGGGTCTTTCCACCCGCAAACAGGCTCGGAGTGCCGGAAGTTATTTTGTCGCCGGACGCAGCGGTTCGACGCTATTCATCACGGGTTCCCTGTTGGCCACCATCATCGGGGCCTCGGCAACTATCGGTATGGCCGGGCTGGGCTTTGCCCGCGGACTGACCGGAGCATGGTGGATATTATCCGGCAGCGTGGGGTTATTAGTGCTCGGATTTCTTTTCGCGCGTAAGGTCCGTGAATACGGTTTTTATACCCTACCGGCCCTGATCGAAAAACAGTACGGCCGCGCACCGGCGATGGCAGCCTCAATCCTAATCGTCGTGGCCTGGATGGCGGTAATTGCCGGGCAAATCATTGCCGCCGGTACGATCATGGCAGTACTCGGCTACGGCAACGCAACTGTCTGGATTGTTATTTCCACAGCAGTTTTTATTTTTTACACCGTCCTGGGCGGTCAGCGCGCCGTGCTGAAAACCGACCTCTGGCAAACAATTATTATTTTCCTGGGGATATTCAGCGGATTGGGTTTTGTCTTGTGGAAAATCGGCGGTTTCAACGCTCTTAGAAACGGCCTTCCGGCCAGCTATTTTTCATTCCCCGTCAGCGCCAAATTCGGTCCCATCGAACTGCTTAACTATCTGCTGCTGGTGGGACTGACTTATGTGGTCGGGCCGGACATGTATTCCCGCATCTTCTCGGCGAAAGACGGACAAGTCGCTAAAAGGAGCGTGTTCTGGACCGCCGGGCTGCTGATTCCGCTGGCGCTGGGGATTACGCTCATCGGCATGACGGCGGCCGTATTATACCCGAATATTGCATCGGGGCAGGCTTTCCCGACGGTTATCAAAGGGGCAATGCCGCCGGTACTGGTCGGGCTGGTATTAGCCGCTCTGCTCAGTGCCGTGATGTCATCCGCCGTGACCTGCCTGCTCAGCGTCAGCACGATATTGACCACGGATGTGATTCACAAATTTAGGCCCGCGCTGACCGAAGAAAAATTACTGGTCATCTCCAAATGGGGAATTGTGATATTGGGCTTGCTGGCACTAGCCGTTGCGCTGCAGCTCAAAGGCATCATCACCTCGTTAATGTATGCCTATACCATTTTTACCGCCGGTATTATCCCGATTGTGATTGCTGGTTTTTGGAAAGAAAAACTGAAGGTTACCACCACCGGGGCTTTAACTGCGATTATTGTGGGCGGGACCAGCGCTTTGATCATGAAAATTTATACCGGCGCATTAACAAACGCCGATACCGCGGCATTACTGAATCTGCTGCCGCTCGCCGTCAGTACCGTTTTGCTCTTTGCGGTCAGCTGGGGTGAAAGAGCGTTCAGGAAGCAGATGTAGCGAACAACTCTCAGGATAAATCCCTCTGTATCTCCCTTTCCCGAAAGGGAAAGTTTCCCCTAAAATCAAATATTTCATTAATCACTACAATTTTTCCCCAATGTTCAAATCAGAAATACAAAATTCGAATTTTTAGATTAAATATTTGAATTTGTTTAATATTTCGAATTTAGATATTAGTATTTTACTGCCACCATTTGCACCTTTTTTAGTGAGATGCTAGAATGCAGTCAATATGGATTACATGGAACGGGCAATCTCACTGGCAAAGCTGGCACTGGGTCAGGTCAGTCCTAATCCGGCTGTCGGCGCTGTAATCGTCAAGGACGACGATATTATCGGGCAGGGCTATACACAGCCGCCCGGTTCTTCTCATGCCGAAATCATGGCGCTGAAAGAAGCCGGCATGCGGGCCAGCGGCGGGGTGATGTATGTTACTCTTGAACCCTGCTGCCATTTCGGGCGGACGCCGCCATGCACTAAGGCGATAATCGCGTCCGGCATTAAAGAAGTTCATGCCGCAATAACCGACCCGAATCCTCTGGTCAGCGGCAAAGGTTTGAAGGAACTGGAAAGCGCGGGTATAAAAACGGTAGTCGGCGAACACGCCGAAGATGCTTCGGAAATCGTTGAGTCTTACATTAAATTCATCACTACCAGCAGGCCCTTCGTCACCATCAAATACGCCATGAGCATCGACGGTAAAATCGCGGCGCGCACCGGCGATTCCAAATGGATCAGCAGTGATGAGTCCCGGCGTTACGTTCTCTTCCTGCGCTACACCACCGACGCGGTGATGGTTGGCGTGAATACCGTTTTAACCGATGATCCTCAGTTGACCTCCCGCGCCAGCATCCGCGGCGGCGTTGCTAAAAATCAACCGCTCCGGGTTATTGTCGATGCAACCGGGCGCACGCCGGTGACCGCGAAAATATTTAACACTCCCGGACAAGTTTTAATGGCCGTGAGCGATAAGATCGCCGCCGCCCAAAAGAAAGCTTATAAGAAGCTGGGCGCGGAGGTTCTGGTACTGCCGGCCAAAAAGGGACTCATCGACCTCGGTAAACTATTGAGCGCTCTCGGCGAAAAACAGATTACTAGCGTGCTGGTCGAGGGCGGCGCCAGTCTACTGGGTTCTTTATGTGATAATAATCTGGTAGATAAAGCGGTCGTTTTCGTAGCCCCGGTTATCATCGGCGGAGATAAAGCCCGCACGGCAATCGGTGGTAAAGGCGCCGATAAAGTAGTAAACTCATTAAAGCTGGAACGTGTCAAAACCAAACGTTCCGACAGTGACATGATGATCACCGGTTATATCGGGAGAAAATAATTGTTCACCGGCATTGTTGAAGAAATCGGCAAAGTCAGTTTTATACGCCCGGACCGGTTGGCAGTTAAAGCGTCCAAGGCCCTTGCTGATGTGGAATTGGGCGTGAGCATCGCCGTCAACGGTACCTGCCTGACCGTCACAGATTTTACCGCCGATTCCTTCTCGGTCGGCCTCCAACCGGAAACTTTACGCCGCACCAACCTCGGCTTTTTAAAAGTCGGCGATGAAGTCAATCTGGAACGGGCGCTAAAGCTGGGGGGCAGGCTGGGCGGGCATCTGGTGCAGGGGCATATCGACGATACCGGTAAAATCGTTTCTATCCGGCAGGAACAAAAATCCAAACTGATGACGGTGTCCGTACCTCACCCCTTGATGCGGTACATGGGGGTCAAAGGGTTTATCGCGGTGGACGGCCTCAGTCTGACCATTGCCGAGATGGGGGCAGATTCCTTCACCGTTTCTCTGGTGGAGTTCACCCAGAATGTCACCACCATCGCAAAGAAAAAAGTAGGCGATGTGGTCAATCTGGAAGTCGATATCATCGCGAAATACGTGGAATCTCTGGCCGGCCGTTCCGGCGAGAGCATAACGTTTGATTTTTTACAGGAGCACGGTTTCGTTCGTAATTAACCGGCGGCTCTGTTTTTAGGTCTGGAGTAAAAGATGACATTATCAAGTATCCCCGAAATTATCAAAGACGTACAAGCCGGCAAGTTTATCATCCTGGTGGATGATGAAGGCCGCGAGAATGAAGGCGACCTGATTATGGCTGCCGAGAAAATATCCGCGGAAGCGATTAACTTTATGGCTAAAAATGCCCGCGGGCTGATTTGTATGCCGATCACCGAACAGCGTCTGAACGAACTGAATATCCCGATGATGGTGGGGGAAAATACCGCCATGCACGGCACTGCTTTTACGGTCTCGGTGGATGCCAAAATCCGCGGGGTGACCACCGGTATTTCGGCCCACGACCGCGCGGAAACAATTAAAGCGATCATCGACCCGGCTACCAAACCCGGAGACCTGGGTAGGCCCGGACACATCTTTCCGATACGCGCCCGCGAGGGCGGCGTGCTGGTCAGGGCCGGCCACACCGAAGCTACGGTCGACATGGCGCGCCTGGCCGGGCTGTATCCCGCCGGAGTCCTCTGCGAAATCATGAACGAAGACGGCTCCATGGCCCGCCTGCCGCAGCTGGAAATCATGGCGCAAAAGCTTAACCTGAAAATCGCCAGCATCGCCGACCTGATCGAATACCGCCGCCACCATGATAAAATGGTGCGCAAGGTCGCAGAAGCGGTCCTTCCGACAAAATACGGCGAGTTCAAATTGATTGCTTACAAAAGTGAAATAGATACCGATGAACATGTCGCGCTGGTCATGGGTGATATTTCCGGAGACGAGCCGGTGCTGGTGCGCGTGCACAGCGAATGCCTCACCGGCGATGCCTTCGGCAGCCTGCGTTGCGATTGCGGCGAACAGTTAGATATGGCGATGAAAGCCATAGCCAAAGAAGGCCGGGGCGTTTTGCTCTACCTGCGGCAAGAGGGCCGCGGCATCGGCTTGCATAATAAAATCCGCGCCTACGAACTGCAGGATAAAGGATTAGATACAGTCGAGGCGAACGTCAAACTCGGGTTTGCGCCCGACATGCGCGATTATGGCATCGGTGCACAAATTTTAACCGACCTCGGCTTACACAACATCCGCATGTTGACAAATAATCCCAAAAAACTGATCGGACTGGAAGGCTACGGCTTGAAAGTGGCCGAGACCCTGCCGATTATCTGCGAACCGAATCAGTATAACATCCATTATCTGGAAACCAAAGAAACCAAAATGGGTCATACTCTCGGCATTACGCATAATCACCCCGAGACTAAGAAAGATAAGAAATAAGGCCAACCCATACTGAAGCTATAAAATAGCTGAAGAATCTCCGTATCTGTTTACTAGGCTCGGCGATCCTTCGCTCCGCTCAGGATGGCGCGCAGCGCCACTTGACATATCGTTATGGAAACTTGATACTTATATTAATCAGGAGGATTACAAATGAGCAAAGTTTATGAAGGGATGTTACAGGGCAAAGGACTGAAATTCGCGATTGTTATCGCGCGTTTTAATGAGTTTATCACCGGTAAATTACTGGACGGCGCGCAGGACGCTATGAAACGCCATGGGGTAAATGATGTTGATGTTGACATCGCCTGGGCACCCGGCTCGTTCGAAATTCCTCTGGTGGCTAAAAAACTGGCTGAAACTAAAAAATATGATGCTATCATCTGCCTCGGGGCAGTTATTCGCGGCGCGACACCCCATTTTGAATATGTCGCCAACGAAGTTTCCAAGGGTATCGCCAAAGTCGGACTGGATTCAGGGATACCCGTCGCTTACGGCATTATTACCGCCGATAACCTGGAGCAGGCCATCGAACGCGCCGGCACTAAAGCCGGGAACCGCGGATTCGACGCTGCGACGAACGCCATCGAAATGGCTAACCTGCTGAAAGGAATTAAATAACAGACTGGGCCGTCACGATAAAAACAATGTCACCTTTTCCGGCCGGTCTGGTAAATCAGTAACCGCTGCCGCATTCTTATTGGCTTGGGTTCCTGTTAAGTTTTCAATTTGCAGATTTACCGGAACCGATGATGTCATTAATTTTCACTTTTAGCAGCTTGATATCGAACGGTTTTACCAGATAAGGCAGGTTATTTTTAGTCAGGAAGGCTTTGATATCCGGACCCATGACATCCCCTGTAATGATAATTATCTTACCTTTCAGCACAGGCATGTTTTCGATAATATGTGAGTATAGGTCTATCCCGCTCATTCCGGGCATTCTGATATCAAGAAGAATAGCATCGTATCCTTCCCCGGCGTTAAGTTTATCCTGTACAATTCTCGGGTTGGTGATAGTATCTACAGTATAGCCAATCTGTGTTAGTACTTTCTCCAGCAGTGCTCTGACTCCCGGTTCGTCGTCGACAACTAATATCCTGCCGCTTTTCACCGGCGATGGTTGTATTTCAGTTATCACACAGGTATTTTCGTGTCCTGGAGGCGAAGCATCAACAACAGGCAGTTCCACGATGAAAGTAGCGCCCAAACCTAATTCACTTTCAACACTCATTTGGCCGCCGTGTTCCAGGACTATTGAGCGTGATAAACTGAGTCCTAAACCGGTGCCTTCACCAATATCTTTTGTGGTGAAAAATGGCTCAAACAAGTGTCCCATGTTTTCCTTCGTTATCCCAGGCCCATCATCCCGGAATGATATGCGGATAAAATTTTCCGTCTTCTCTGTGGTGATTTTTAATATGCCCTTGCCGTGAGCTTTTTTCATTGCCTGCTCGGCATTTACTATCAAGTTAAGGAACACCTGCTGCATTTGCCCCGGGTCTGCTACCAGGCACGGTAATTCCGGGTCATAATTAGTAATCGCATTGATATTTTCGGTCTTTAACACATATTGTCTTAATTTCAGCGTATTATCGATCACTTCATTCAGATTCACTGAAGTTTTGACCGGTTTCGTCTGGCGGGCGAACGTCAGCAATCTTTTGACAATGTTTGCCACGCGCTGGCTTTCGTTAGCGATTATCGTGATGTTTTCTCTTATGTCTTCCGGTACATTTTCGCCCTCCAGTATTATTTGCGAAAAACCAAGAACCGCCGTCAGCGGGTTGTTGATTTCGTGAGCTATGCCGGCTGCCATTTCCCCTACCGATGCCAATCGACTGGTTATCTGGGCTTTCTCTTCGATTTGATGTCTCTTATTCTCCGCATCCTTACGCTCGGTAATGTCCGTAATGAAAGCGATGTTTGCCATGCCGTCAGAAAGTTGGAGCTGTGAGCGCTGTATCTGAACGGGTATCTGAGAACCGTCTTCACGTTGTAATTTAGATTCAAAATTTTCCGGCGCCGGTAATCCCGATGAATGTAACTTTG
>PMCB01000137.1 GCA_003153955.1 Dehalococcoidia bacterium
AATATGATTGACGGTTATGCCTTTTGCCGGATGTGTTATGAAAACGGCCGTCCTAATGATTTTATTTATCTCAGCGTTAATGACGCGTTCGAAAAATTGACCGGATTAAAAAATGTTATCGGGAAGAAAGTCACAGATGTGATTCCGGGTATCAGGGAGTCCAACCCGGAATTATTCGAGATTTATGGACGGGTGGCTTTGACTTGCGAGTCGGAGAGGTTTGAACTTTATTTGCCGCCGTTAGCGAGATGGTTTTTAATCTCGGTGTATTGTACACAAAAGGAATATTTTGTTGCAGTCTTTGAGAATATTACCGAACGCAAGCGCCTGGAGAATTATCAATCACTGACATCGGAAGTACTCGGTATCCTTAACGATTCATCTAAAATTGGTGACAGCATCAGTTCCATCCTTTCTTCAATCCAGATGGAGTTCGGTGTCGAAGCCGCGGGGATTCGTTTGTCAAAAGGCGAAGATTACCCGTATTTTACCCAGAATGGATTTACAAAGGATTTTCTGCTAGCAGAAAACACATTGAATTCGCGTAATAGCGAAGGGGATGTTTGCCGGGATAAAGATGGTAATATCAGTCTGGAATGCACCTGCGGACTGGTTCTTTCAGGAAAAACCGACCCGTCAAATCCTCTTTTTACTCCCGGCGGCAGTGCGTGGACCAATGACGCGTTACCCAATTTAGACGTTCCTATAGACCAGGACCCGAGGCTGCGTCCCAGAAATCGCTATATTCATGAAGGATTCCGGTCCATCGCTTTGATTCCCATTCGGGCAGATGGCAGGATTATCGGTTTATTACAGCTCAATGACCGCAAAAAGGACTGTTTTACAATTACGACAATTAACTATTTGGAAGGGCTGACATCAAGTATCGGTATGGCCCTCATGCGAAAGCAGGGGGAAGATAAAATTCATGACCTCAATACGGCTCTGGTTGAACATTCTGCCGAGCTTGAAGCCGTAAATAAAGAATTGGAATCGTTCAGCTATTCTATTTCTCATGACTTAAAAGCGCCGTTGCGGAGTATAGATGGATTTAGCCGGATTTTACTCGAAGATTACGCGGATAAGCTCGATTCTCAGGGACAAGACTATCTGCAGCGCATACGCACGTCCAGCCAATCGATGGCGCTGCTAATAGATGATATTTTGAATCTGTCACGAATAACCGGGACGGGAATTCATCTGGAAAGGGTCGATTTGAGCCGGCTGGCGGAAGCAGTCGCGGAGGAATTGAAAAGCCAACAGCCTGACCGCCGTGTGGAATTCAATATTACACCCGGCCTGGCAGCCTATGGCGACAAACATTTACTAAAACTGGTCTTTGATAATCTGCTGGGCAATGCCTTTAAATTCACCGGGAAACGCGCTCTGGGCAAAATTGAGTTTGGGGTCACTGAGGTTGATGGAGAGCAGACGTATTTTGTGCGGGATAACGGAGCCGGGTTTGATAAGGAATATGCCGACAAACTCTTTAAGATTTTCCAACGTCTGCACACTCAAGAAGAATTCCCCGGAACGGGAATCGGGCTCGCTTCGGTTCAGAACATAATTCGCCGGTTGGGCGGAAAAGTTTGGGCCGAAGGGGAAAAAGGTCAAGGCGCCACTTTTTACTTCACATTAAGGCAGTCCCAACCCCCGGTGCCGGCAATTAAATCAAAGGGCCTCACGCTGCAATAATTATGTAAAATTTTTCTAATTGGGGACTCAAATGGTTAAAGAAAAACGGGCAGTGAATTGTCATGGGCGTTTTTGATAGGGCAATCGGCATTGAGCATTTTCTCTTCGATACCGTGCCCGAAAACCTGCCTTCGGTACCGCCGAAACCGCGCAAGCATAATCCCTGGCTAAAAGACGGTAAACCGGTAATTTCCCGGGTGACCGCCGGCGTAAACATCCGGCAGTCGGTTGAACATTGCCTCAACTCTTTGGGGCCGCTCAACCTCGCCATATCCCGGGGTGACCGCGTCATGGTGAAACCGAATTTTAATAGCAGCGACCCGCCTCCGGCCTCAACCGACCTTAATTTTTTGAAGGCCGTATTGGAGATACTGATTGAGGCCGGCGCTAAAGTTACCGTCGGCGAGAGCTCCGGGGGTATCTGGCGCCCCACGTCCGGGGTTTTTAATAAGCTGCACCTGCAGAAACTTACCGCCGCGCTCGGCGTAGAGCTAATCGCATTTGAAGACCACAAAAATGATTGGGTCAGGATCCCGATTGACGGGGAATATCTTCATAATGTCGTCATGCCCCGGTCAGCTTATGAAGCCGATAAATTGGTCTATTTGCCCTGTCTTAAAACTCATCGGCTTGCGCGCTATTCGGGGGCGCTGAAATTAGCTTTCGGTTTTGTCCACCCCGGCCAGCGCCGCGGTTTCCACCTGAGTTACCGCGAAGAAAAACTGGCTGAAATCAGTTTATGCTGGCAGCCCGACCTCATCGTGATGGACGGCAGAAAAGCGTTTGTCACCGGCGGCCCTCAGAACGGCCTGGTTGAATCGCCGAATGTAATTCTCGCTTCAGAGGATTTGATTGCGGTTGATGTGGAAGCGGTCAATATTCTCCTGAGCTACCGGGCTAAAAATTTATTGCTGCAGGACCCATGGCAAATACCGCAAATAATCACCGCGGTTAAATATCAACTGGGCGCCGGCAAAGGCAGCTATGTATTGGTGGGGGAATGAAGGATTGATAGAGGTTTACTAAGAAAATAACAATAATAAAATAATTAACGAAAATATTCAGGAGACTTTTATGGGAATCAAACATGTCCACAGTAACCTTACATCGCTGAACGGCTGTGAAGTTGAAGTAGATGGTGATGTTGAATATTCACTTATCCCTTTACGCGTGACGGGTTTTCATGGTGCAGTGCATATCAGCGGCGGGGAGGGTTGTCCGAACGGAGATTTATATTTCGGCATTGAACCCGAAGATAAAAAGATAGCAAACACAAAAAATAATTCAAAAACGTAAAAAGAACCTCGAATCACTCTTACTGCGTAATATTTAAAACAGATTGTGGTTTTCAGCGGTCATGGCCGGGGCGGTAATGGAGATATTTGGCGCTTTGCCAGCCAATCCATGATGTCCGTTAACACTTGGCTTTTTTCCGGTTCGTGAACCAGGTCGTGTACCAGGCCCTGATAAAGTTTGAGCGTCTTATCAGTTGACTTGGACCGTTCGGCCAGTTTTTTGCTGCCTTCGGGATTCGCCAGTTTATCCGCCGTGCCGTGTAGAATCAGAACAGGCGTCGCGAACTTATCCGCCTTTGTTTGTATTTGAGCCATTGCGCCCAATAGTTGGGCGGCTGTCCTCACCGGGCCGTTTTTATTAAGAATCAGCCGGTCGGCATACATTGCCTTTACAATTTCAGGGTCTCTGGAAAATTGTTCATTCGGCAATTTCATCAGCGGCAGGTTGGGAATCAGCATACCGAGAATCCCTGTTATCTTTATCAATAAAGGTGAAATGCCTTCGCCCGGCACGAGCGCCGGCGCCGATAGGATAATACCCTGAAATTCGATAATATTATTCACTGCAGCCAGCGTAATCGTAGTGCCGCCCATGCTGTGACCGAATGCAAACACCGGGGTATTCGGGTTTTGGCTTCGAAGGTTTTTCACAAACGTGTCCAAATCATCCACCAGGTCGGAAAATTTGTTGACATAGGCTCTTTTGCCGCCGGAATTACCATGGCCCCGTACATCATAAGCGTGCACTGCGAAACCGCTCCGTGCTGCCATTTCTGCCAGTTCCGAATAACGGCTGGAATGGTCTTTTAAACCGTGTAAAACAACCAGAATCGCCCTTTTTGGCGCGTTTTTACTTTGCCATGTTTGCGAAAACAGCGATACCTCATTTTTCCCTTCAAATCTGTCTTCGGTATGTTCAATTTCGCCTGTCCTGTTATCCATTATTTACCCCCTTCTAATAAATCGCGCGGCTGGTCAAAACGGCGAACGAAATCAATGCATCGCCGCCATCATAATTTCCCGTTACGTATTAATCCGTTTTAAATTCTGAAAATGTCTTGACAATATCGATTTTCGCCGCAAGAATTCCGGCCCAGAGGTCCCCTGTTTTTGCCAGCCGGTCGGGAACTGTTTTGATCGTAAATTCCGTCGGATAAATCTTATCCAGTTCGTCCCACCGTACAGGCACTGAAACGGTGGCTCCGGGCGCGGGGCGCGGCGAATATATTGAAGCTAAGGTTTTTCCGCGCACATTCTGGTTGTAGTCTAAAAATATTTTGCCTTTCCTTTTTTCCACCGCCCAATCCGTCGTCAGCAAGTCCGTATGCTGCTGCTGCAGGAACTTACTCAGTTTTTCCGCCAGTTCATGCGTTCCGTGAAAATCCAGTTGCCGCATTATCGGGATAAACACATGCAGCCCTGTTCTCCCCGATGTTTTGACAAACGAAGGGCACGACAATTTATCCAGCGTTTGCTTTACCAGCAATGCAGCCTCGCAGGTTTTTTTAAAGGCTGTTTTGTTCAATTCGGGTTCTGCTCCGGCCGCTTCTTTCCCCGAATATACATATGGGTCGATATCAAAAATTAAGAAGTCCGGATAATCCGCGTAATGATCCGCGCTTTTGTCTTTTTTTGACTCAGCCTTAAAATCTGCCCCCGCCTTTACCCGGGAAAACCACGTGTGGAGCTCAATGTCCGCGATTTGTCCCAGCCACAACAGGGTAGCCGGATTATTGCACAGCAGGTATTCCTGCTTCGCTGTTTCACGTGATGATAGTGATACCGTCTCAACAAATTCCGGCACAGGCTGGTAATGCTTCTGAAAAAAATGCTCCCCCGTAATGCCGTTCGGATACCGGCTTAATGACAGCGGCCGGTCTGCAAGGTGCGGCAGCAGGTAAGGCGAAATTTGCACCAGATACTTCATCAATTCGCGTTTGGTGACAGGCTTGAATCCCTGTGATTCGGGCCAAAGTTCTTTATCCAGATGGCTTAATGACACTTTTTGTCCTTCAATGTCCATCACGAGGTTAGTTTCTTTATTATCTAATTGTGACAGCAAATCTTCCTGTTTTTTTGTGTTTTTCATGGTGCTCCTTTTCGCAGGTTTTGCAATGACTTCGACGGTCCGGGTTGGATGGACATCTTTAATTGGTTTATCGTCCCGCAACCGCAGAAACACCGGGGCCCGCAGCCGATCGTCATTTGTCCGCTCCGCGAATTTTACCTCAGCCACCAGTTCCGGCCGCACCCAGGTTACCCCTTCCGAATCTTTTATTTCGGTCTGAAAAGGAGAGTTTTTAGCGGTCAGGCTGTTCAATTCTTTTCTTATGGATAATAAAAGACCGCTGTCAAAACCGGTGCCGACGTTACCTGCCGGCTGCAGCATATTATTTTTGTCGTAATACCCCAGGACCAGTGCTCCGAATGTTTTCGACCGGTTCCCGGTCCCTTGCGTGAACCCGCCGATTATAAATTCATCGCTGTTGACCGCTTTGATTTTAAGCCAGTCTTTTGACCGTTTCCCCGCTTCATAAATACCGGCCTTCCGTTTCGCCACTACCCCTTCCAGGCCATTCTTGATTGCGGCTTCATAAACAGTTTGCCCGTCTTTTTCAAAATGTTCGACTAAGCGGACATCTTCCGTCGGAACCAGCACGCTGCGCAGCAATTCTTTTCGGGCGATTAGCGGCACCCGCGTTAAATCGTAACCGTCAAGATACAGGATGTCGAAGACGTAGTAAATAATCGCTGACGGCGCCTCCGTTTTATCGTGAGAAAGCCCTTTAATCGACTTCAAATATCCCTGTAAACATTGAAAGCATAACTTGCCTTTTGCGTCCAGGGCGATAACTTCCCCGTCAAAAACAAGTTGTGACGCCGGCTGTTTTCTCAGGCTTTCCGCCAGAACCTTATAATGCGCTGTTACATCCAGTTCGCCCCTGGATTGCAGCCAAACCTTCCCATTGTTCAGAAATGCCAGAGTACGGAAGCCGTCCAGTTTCGGCTCGAAAATCCATTGTTCATCGGAAAAAGGTGCAGGGGCGAGCGACGCCAGCATCGGCGTAATCTTTGCGGGAAAGGAAGCTTTTACCGCGCCTTTGATTTCACCGGGTTTCACCGCCGGTGAAACCGCTTTTGGGGGTTGGCGGCCTGCTTTTAGTTCACTGATTGTCAGTCCGGAAACCACCGAAGTTTCTGCTGCCAGAATATCCCTTGATGGATCGGCATATTCATCATGATGCTTGATTAATAACCAGTTGTTTTCACTTTTCTGCATTTTTACCAGCGTCCAGGAACCCTTCATCTTCTCTCCGCGCAGTGTTATGGAGAGTTTACCGCCGGTCAACCCTTTACGCATTAATTTTTCCGCTTCATTCCGGTCTTCGAAATGCAGCTCCCCGCCTTCGTCCGGTGAATATGTTCCGCGGTCCCAGATAATCACCTGGCCGGCGCCGTATTGACCTTCAGGTATTGAGCCCTCAAAACCGGCATATTCCAGCGGATGGTCTTCCACCATCACCGCCAGGCGTTTGGTTCCGGTATCCAGAGATGGACCCTTCGCGACGGCCCAGGATTTAAGCACGCCGTCGACTTCCAGTCTGAAATCGTAATGCAGCTGCCGAGCTGCGTGTTTCTGGACGACAAAAGTTGATGGGCCTGCTTTAGTTTTTTCCCGTTTAAAGTCAGGCTCCGGAGTGCGTTCAAAATCTCTTTTCTTCTTATATTCCTGTACCATGATTTAATCTCAAACAGCTGCGCCGCTATCTTTTGCCTGCGGCGGCTGCCACGCTTTCTTTCAGTGCTGTCATCAGGTCTTCGAATTCAATCTTTGATATTGTCGGCGCTTTGGTTTCTACACCCTTCAATTTGTCATCGACCATTTTTTTAAGCGCTATGGCATATTCATCCCGGTATTCTTCCGGCTTGAAAGTGGTTGTCATTGCTTCTACCAGTTTGGTCGCCATTTCCAGTTCGGCCGCGGTCAATTTCTGGGCCGGCGCCGCCAGGTCGGCATCGGGTAATATATCCTGCTTATAATGTATCGTTTGCAAAACCAGGATTTTGTCCAGCGGCCGAAGGCAGCAGAGGTGCTCCCGCCGCTGGAAAGTCACCTTTGCAATGCCGACCATCCCCGTTTTTTCCAGAACGGTTTTCAGCAGCGCAAATGGTTTTATTCCCAGTTTCTCCGGCTCGAGGTAATGGCAGTCGCTGTAATATATAGTATCGATTTCCTTTGTTTTTACGAAGCCGGCGATATCGATGCTGTGTGTGGTTGTCACCGGAACTTTATCAAAATCAGCTTCATCGAAAATTACATACTGATTTTTACTGTATTCGTAACCCCTCACGGTTTCCGCAATGCTGAAATATTCCTTGTCTTCGGCGCAATAAAGTACTTGCTTGGGCCGGGTGTGGCACTTCTTATGTAAATAATGGAAGGCTAAAGTTTTTGTTTCGATGGCAACTGACATTTTTACCGGTATTGCCACCATGCCGAAACTGATGACACCTTTCCAAAAAGAAGTTGCCATTTTTATCTCCTGATTAAATCTTCCGCCTAACTATATTTACCCGATTTTAGTTTGCTGATTCCTAATTTAGCATCGCTGTCGTGCATAAGTCATAACATTAAGCACGCCATTCTTACAAAAACATAACATTTCGCACCGGAAGAATCTGAGCTGGAACCCGGACGGCCGGAAACTTAATACTTTTGTTATGTTTTAAACCGGGATATTATTACTTTTTAATCTCAGACATGCAATAATCCCTCCTGAATAGCTAATCAAAACAGTTTTAACGGAGTCTTAATGCAGCAACCTCAGCCCGGAAATCGCAATTCAACTATCATGTACTGGTTGATTTTTGTTTTCGCGGTAGCACTGATATTGTGGGTGTTCCGATCGCCTTCTGCGCCTCAGCCGCAGCAAATTCCCCTCAGTCAGGTTGTAACAAAGTCGCAGTCCGGTCAAATCAAACAAATCACGGTTAACAGCCAGTGGTTGAATATCACCGCTCAGGACGGAACAGCGTATAAAAGCTATGCCGGCAATATCGGGATTTACGATGTCAAAGATCTGAATCTTACGGGGGTTACAGTTTTGATCCAACCCGCGGGCATCGACTGGGTCAGCCTTATTTTCACCTGGGGTTTGCTGGTTGTGGTCGGCATATTTATTTTCTTCATGTTCTTCCGGGCGAGGGGCGCAAACGCACAGATCATGAATTTCTCCCGCAGCAATGCCCGGCTGGTTACGGGTGATAAGCCCAGAGTTACCTTTAACGATGTGGCCGGGGTGGATGAAGCCAAACAGGAACTTCGCGAAGTGGTTGATTTCTTGAAGTCCCGTGAGCGTTTTACCGCCCTTGGCGCGCGGATTCCTCACGGTATATTACTGGTGGGGCCTCCTGGTACCGGCAAAACTTTACTAGCAAAAGCCATCGCCGGGGAAGCCGGGGTGCCTTTCTATTCGATTAGCGGCAGCGAATTCGTGGAGATGTTTGTCGGTGTCGGCGCCTCCCGGGTTCGAGACCTGTTCAATCAGGCTAAAACCCACACCCCGTGTATCGTCTTCATCGACGAAATAGACGCTGTCGGGCGCCACCGCGGGGCCGGTTTAGGCGGAGGAAATGATGAACGGGAGCAGACCCTGAATCAAATTCTCACGGAGATGGACGGTTTCGATACCAATACCAATATCATCGTGCTGGCGGCGACTAACCGTCCGGATGTACTTGACCCCGCCCTGCTCCGCCCGGGCCGCTTTGACCGGCGCGTGGTTCTGGATTTACCGGACGTTGTTGGACGTCTCGCTATTTTAAAAGTGCACACCAGGAACAAACCCCTGGGAGCTTCGGCGAATCTGGAGACGTTGGCTAAAGAGACGCCCGGTTTTAGCGGCGCCGACCTTGCCAATCTTGTCAATGAGGCCGCAATTCTGGCCGCCCGGAACGGTCAAAAAACGGTTGAAATGAAAGACCTCGAAGAATCTATCGACAAAGTAATTGCCGGACCGGAGCGGAAAAGTAAGCGCATCAGTCCTAAAGAAAAAGAAATTACGGCTTATCATGAAGCCGGTCACGCACTGGTTGCCAAAATGTTACCGAATGCCGACCCGCCGCACAAAATTTCGATTATCGCGCGGGGTATGGCGCTGGGTTATACCAAGCAAATCTCGGAAGACCGTTATCTGCTCAGTCCCTCCCAGCTAAAGGATATGATTACCGTCCTGGTCAGCGGGCATGCCGCGGAAAAACTGATATATAATGAAGCTTCTACCGGCGCGCAGGATGACTTGAAACGCGCCACGAGCATCGCCAGAAGAATGGTTACCGATCTGGGTATGAGTGAAAAACTGGGGCCCCGGACATTCGGGGATAAACAGGAGCTGGTATTCCTGGGAAGGGAAATCTCGGAACAAAAAGATTACAGCGATAAAACGTCGGAAATCATCGACAACGAGATGGACACAATCATCCGCAGCTGCTACGAAAATTCGCTCAAGATATTGTCTGACAATAAAACCAGGCTGATTGACCTCGCCCAGGCTCTGATTGTCAGAGAAACTCTCGATTTCGACGAACTGGAAGCGATATTCCGGGGAAAAAAACTTCCGGCTAAATCAACCGTAGCGAATCCGCCTGAAATTGCACAACCTGAAGCCAAGGTATCGGCGCCAGTCACTAAAACTTTGAAGCCCCAACCGCAGTGAAGGGCCGCCGCAGGTAAGTCTTCATTAGATCCGTCCCGCAGCCAGCAGAATTGCAAACAGGACAACCAGCAAGACCAGCCCGATGGGGATGCCCATTTTGGCCCATTCCTTCATGCTGATTTTCAGCCTGCCGGCCGCCACGATGTTGGGGATATTGCCCGGAATCAGCATCCCTCCGGCTACCAATAATCCGACAACGATGGCAATAATCTTGGGAAGCGCCATTTGGGCGTTGATTTCGATGGCGGTCAGGGTGGCATTGTCCAGCACCGCCGAAATCATGTTAATCCAGTACAGCGCCAGTGCCGGAACCTTAATCAGGAACCATTCGATCAGCGGCTGCAGTCCGGCGCCCAGCAGAACCAGCGCGGCGACAAACCCGAACACTTTAACCGCCCGCATGATTACCGACCGCAGCGTTTCAGAATATCCGACGCAGGCCGGTTCATTGACCGGCGGAAGGACTGCGGCAGTTTTCCCACCCAGAGTCTCTGCGACATTTTTCGTGTCTCCCGTCTTGCCAATCCAATACGCCCCAAAGATACCCAAAGCAAAGCAGGCGGGGACAACATAAACGGCAAAATGGGAAATCGCCCAGGTAAAACCGGCATAATACGGCGGCCCGGACAGCTTTTGTATCAGAATCGTGGACATCGGTTCACCGAGCGGGGTCAGCACCGCGCCCAAACCAATGGCGAAGCAGGCGCAAACAACTGTTTTGATGCGGTCGTTTCTGTTAAGCGGCAGGGCGGCAACGATTTCCGATAATACCACCGAACTGACAATCACTGAAATGACACTGGAGATAATCCCTAAAAACACGATCAGCGCAAAGACAAAGAACCTGACCGATATTTTTTTAACCAGGGAATTAACCGCGCGATAGAACGGCTTGTTGAAGAAATGTATCAGGAGTCCGAAAATCAGCACGACCTGAAAGATGCCGACGGGGAACGAGCCGATCATCACCGGCGCTTTCAGTGCTTCAATAATCAGTTGGCCGTTCCAGAGATTATGTCCGAAAAGGGCTGATACGGATACCGCCAGGAGACCCATAATCAGGAAAAAGAACTCCAGGTTATGTTCGCACCATTTCAACAGGAAAGGCAAAATCAGCACCAGCAGGGCAATAATTATCAGCCCGGCTGCCCATCCCCAGATCGGCGCAACCGGCACGGCGGCTATGACGAAATCAGGCATTTTAACCTCTTGTCAAAAAATCTCAACGGCAACAATATGAGCCGGCGGTGGCACAAAAATGACCTCTTCGGTGTGTTACTACCGTTCCTTGCTTTGATAATAATCGATGTAATAAACAAAGAATAAAATCGAGCTGTAAAAATCAGTAACTTCTTACCATATTAATACGGATTAAGGCGGCCTGTCTACGTTTCAGCAAAATTTCAGGATGAGGCCTTCCTTGTTATTTGTTGAGGTTACGATTAGAATGATATCAATTATTTATCCCCGGTAACGACGGACTATTCCGGCGCAGGAGGCATCATGGAGCAGATTACCAAGAATGTTTATGTCGAAACTAAATTCGAGGGGAGCAATAACAGTTTTGTAGTGACGAGGGACGGGGTGGTAATGGTCGACACGCCGCAGGTGCCGACCAACGCCGTAAAATGGCGGGATATCATCGCCAAACACGGCCAGGTTAAGTACATTATTAATAACGAACCGCACGGCGACCATGTCAGCGGCAACTATTTTTTCCCGGGCACCGTTATCGCCCACGAGGGGACCAGGCAATCCATCCTGCAGCTGTCCCCGGAAGAGCTGAAAGAAAGATATAAACAGTCGGCGCCGGCGGAATACCCGCTGCTGCAAGACTTCTACTACCGTCCGCCGACGATTACTGTAACCGAAGATATAACCGTTTACCTCGGCGACCATACGTTTAAAATCATGTATTTGCCGGGCCATACCCCTTATCAGCTGGCGGTTTACGTGCCGGAGGAAAGGGTAATTTTTACGGCGGATAATATTACTTACAAAGTGCCGGTTTACCTGCAGCACGCCGAACCGTTTGCCTGGATCGAGTCGCTGAAGAAACTGGCAAAACTGGACGCCGATTACATCGTGCCGGGCCACGGCGAAATTTGCACCCCGGCATACATTCCGGAAATGATTGACCGCGTCCGGGAGTGGCTTGACGCCGTGGATGTGTTTGTAAAAAAAGGGATGACTTTAGAAGAAACGGAAAAGAATTTTACTTTCCGGGACCGCTACACAATGCAGCCGGGCCGGGAAGCCAGAGAGCCGATGCTGCGGAAAGCAAACATCACCAGGTTGTATGAGGTATTAAAGAACGGGAAGAAATAGAGATACTAAAGGGTGCGTAAGTAAAT
>PMCB01000077.1:0-2545 GCA_003153955.1 Dehalococcoidia bacterium
TACTTATGAACTTGTTAGTAATAATAATTAATTGTTGAATTTCTTAGCCAGTTATTTTTTCTTTCGTAATTATTTAGAGCCCACAACGACCTAACCCCAACCCCTTCCCTGACAGGGAAGGGGTATTTGTTTTTATTCAAAGGGGGCTCAACGCCCCTCTTGAACTCCCTTAGCTGCCCGATGATTATTGCGCCGAATATATTTCCAGCTTTACGGCTTATTAAATACCACTGCGAGCTGGATACCGGCTTTCGCCGGTATGGAAAATCGTCGGAATAAGCGCTGCAAATTTCACCCCGGACTATCAACATAAAAACGGGGTTTTTATTTTATATGGGGATTTAGTTTGAACAGTTCGAAGAAGGCATCGAACCACTTCTTTTTGATTTCGTCGCTCCAGGCAGGATCAAAATGCGGGAATTTATCTGCCAGCATCTGGTGCCACGGTAATAATTCCGGCACTACTATCGGTTTATTTGGCACTACAATATTTTCATTTGTCCTAGTGCCAACATTCTTTTTGGCATTTTTAGTGCCAGAATTTATTTTTGGCATTTTTCGTTTTTTAGTAATTTGCGGGGATAACGGTATGCCGGCATCTTTGGAAAATTCCACAAAGAATTTAATGCATTTACGGCAGACATCGCCCTTCATGTGGTAGGTATTCTGAAAAAGCTCTTCCATCTGGGCATAAGTGGCATTTTGCACATCCACGTTCCCTTTGAGCACAAAAGCATAGGATTCTTCCACTACCTGGCGCTGGAGCGCGGCGCGGTGCTCGCCGGTGGCCGGGACAAGCAATTTCAGACGCGCCGTCGGAATAGATTTGGCATCAATCAGATTCAAAAACCGCATGGCGGACATTAACTGGGTGCCGGTGCTGCCGGAGAACAACTCGCCCCAGATGCTGCGGTCGATGCGGTTGGGGACTTGCGGCTCCAGGGTATGCAGGAAATTGCCGAAGGTTTTATAGGAAACGTAGGGTGGTGAATTCTTTCGTCCTTCTTCGGTTGTCATAGTGCCACCTCACTTAGTGGCTTTATTATATGACAGCACTTTTTTCTTTGCAATAGTTTTTTGGAATTAATCAGGACAAAATACAAAAGCATGTTTTACGAAACGGAAACGGCAGGGACAATCGTTGCCGGTAGGTTTTTGTCCCTGTACTATTGTGTATAACACTACATATATATAGATAGGGAGTACAGATATGGAATCGACCATCGAGTATGAAAGCATCAACACCGGTGTCATCAACCATAATCTTAGCGCTTCCGGAGACCCCTCATCAGCAAGCAGTCTCAATTCACCCAGCGGGTTTCTGGCCGAGCTTTACCTGGCATCACGCATCGAAACCCAGACCAACCTGATGAACAGCAAATGGCATGTTCATTACCGTGAATAGAATCTACATATTAATATACATATTTTATTAGGAGGAAACAATAGTAATATGAAGAGAACAAGGATTTCCGCGATTGACGTTGGGACGACCAAAGTATGCTCAGTAATGGGCGATATCGATGAGAAGAACAACGTCCGCATCCTGGGTGTCGGCGTTTCAGCGTCCCAGGGACTGACCAAAGGAATGGTAGTCAATCTGAACGAAGCCCGGGAATCAATCCGGGAATCAGTGCACAAAGCAGAACGCACTGCCGGCTACAAGATGGAATCTGCCTGCGTCGGTGTCACCGGAAGACACATCAGCTCCGTTAATAACAAGGGCGCTGTTGCGATTTCCCGTAACGACCGACTGGTCCGCCCCGAAGACCTGAAGAGGGTCCTGGAAGTGGCCAAATCGGTAGAAGTCCCGAACGACCAGAAAGTCCTGCATGTCATTCCCCGAGCCTACACCGTGGATGGGCAGAATGGCGTCAAGAATCCGGTCGGTATGCATGGTTTCCGTCTGGATGTGGAAACCCACATCATCACGGCAGCCGCGACTTCAGTACAGAACCTGACCAAATGCATCCGCGGCATCGGCATCGAAATTGACGACCTGATTTTAGAGCCGTTAGCGGCAGCCGAAGCCGTCCTCGAACCCGAAGAGAAAATGGACGGGGTAATGATGGCGGACATCGGCGGCAGCACGACGGATATCGCAGTATTCAAGGACAATTCCGTTTGCTTCACTTCCGTTTTACCCATCGGCGGTTATCAGATTTCCCGCGATATTTCCATCGGCTTAGGGATGACTTTTGAAGCAGCCGAAGAATTAAAGAANNAAATTCGGGGATGTTACCCCGTGGCACGGCGACCAGCCGGAAGAAGACAGGGCTTTAACCCTGGGAGCACATACCGTTTCGTCTCATGACCTGAGCGAGATTATCCGCGCCCGTGTTGAAGAACTGATTCGCTTAATCGTCATGGAACTGCCGGAAAAAGATTATTCGAACTTTATCCCCTCCGGGTTAGTATTAACCGGCGGCGGCGCCAACCTGGGCGGCCTGGCAGAACTTTCTCATGACATCGTTCGGTTCCCCGTAAGAATCGGCATGCCGCCGGCTTTACCGGGCGTTTCCGATGCGCTGTGTGACCCGGCTTA
>PMCB01000077.1:2551-10988 GCA_003153955.1 Dehalococcoidia bacterium
TTGGTCTCGGCGGAGCCGGTTGTAACGCCATCACACGGATGGTACGGGAACAGATCCACGGCGTCGAATTTATCGCCATGAATACCGATGCCCAGCAACTGGCACTCACAGAGGCAAACCAGCGGCTGCAGCTCGGAGAACGGCTGACCCGCGGCATGGGCGCCGGCGGAGACCACACAGTCGGACATAAAGCCGCTGAAGAAAGCAAGGATGACATCAGAGATGCTCTCAAAGGCGCAGACATGGTATTTGTGACCGCCGGCATGGGCGGCGGCACCGGTACCGGTTCTGCCGCGGTCGTGGCGGAAATTGCCAAACAGTTAGGCGCTCTGACAATTGCGATAGTTACCAAACCATTCAATTTTGAAGGGAAACACCGGATGAAAAACGCACAGGAAGGGATTGATGACCTGATTGGGAAAACCGATACCCTGGTCATCATCCCTAACGACCGCCTGCTGCAGTTATGCGACCAGAAGACAAGCATGGATGCCGCTTTTGGAATCGCGGACGGGGTGCTGCATCACGGCGTACAGGCAATTGCCGAAACAATCACAGTGCCCGGCCTGATTAACCTGGACTTTGCCGATATCCGCACCATTATGAAAGATGCGGGACCGGCCTGGATGTCCATCGGCAGAGGCACCGGACCGAACCGCGCCATCGACGCGGCAAAAGAAGCCCTCGCCAGCCCGCTGCTCGATGTATCGATGCTGGGCGCCAAAGGGGTTTTGTTCAACATTACCGGCAGCAACAGCCTGACATTGTTTGAAGTCAACGCTGCTGCCGAAGTCATCAAACAGGCAGTCGACCCGGATGCCAACGTTATCTTCGGGGTCGCTTTCGATACGAACATGAATAATGAAATCAGATTAACTCTCGTGGCGACCGGTTTCGCTAATGACGCCGGATTGAATACCGAAGCCCGGGAGAAAGCAATTAACCAGCAGCTCCAGGGTTTGAAACCCAACGAGCTGGATACGCCGTCTTTCCTGCGTTCAAAGGTCGCGGCACAGTCACGGCCGATGCCCACCCCCGCCCCAATGATGAATAAAGTACGTTAGGAGATGTCCGGGTTGGAAATTCTCAAAAATCATTGACAAGAGCAGGCTAAAAACCGTATATTGAGAATATCTAACATTTAACTGGAGACAATCGAGATGGGCAGAAAACAGGAAAAAGCACAACAGCGCAAGACTTATCAGGACAGCTTCAAGGGCGTCAAACACGGCCACGGCGGACGCTCAATCCGGAAGAAGGACGAGGCAGCTCTGGGTAAGTAGCTTTCCGGGAAGTATACCTTCGGGATACAGCCCCCCATCACCAACGTGGTGATTTAATATATAGCAGATGACCAAAGGGTTTATTCTATATATATCCTTTGGTCATCTGCTTTTTTGTGTTACATAGATTCAAACACTATTTTGGGGAATTTGGAAAATTGAATTGTTAGGAAAAATCAGGCAACGTTTGTATGAAGCTTATGCCAGTGTTAATGCAACCCCTGCGACCTATCACTTAAAATGGCCTAGGAAACCTCTGGATTGTCGGGTCAAGCCCGACAATGACAATGAAAAGAAAAAACAGCTTCAAGCAAAGCTTGAAGCTGTTTTTCACATTTGTCATTCCCGACCTGATCGGGAATCCATAACAATAATTTCCAATATCTATTTTCGGACAGCGTGAATTTGTTTTTATCTAAAGAGGGTCTTAACGCCCGCATTTGCATCCGCAAAGTATACATTTACTTCGTAAAGTACGTTCCGCTATAGCCTCTTGGACTCCCTTAGGAAGAGCAGGAATTTTCAATTATTATTTTGATTGGGTTAAGAAGCGGCTTCGGAGCTGGCCGCAGCCGGCATCGATGTCCTGTCCCCGGCTTTGACGCAGGGTGCAGTTAATCCCAAGATTTTTCAATTCCTGCTGAAAAACCAGGACCCGGCTGCGCGGCGAGGGCCGCAAGGTTTGCGCGGAGGTGCTGTTGGCCGATATGAGGTTGACATGACAGTTCATGCCCCGAATCAGGTCGGCCAAGGCCTGCGCCTGAGGAATTGAGTCGTTAACGCCGTCGAAGAGCGCGTATTCAAAACTGACACGGCGGCCTGTCTGCGCGAAATACCCACGGCAGGCCGGAATCAGTTTGTCCAGCGGGTATTTTTTATTGACCGGCACCAGTTGATTGCGTAATTTATCGTCGGGGGCGTGGAGCGAGACGGCCAGCCCGACCTGCAGCTTTTCCCCGCTGAGGCGTTCTATCCCCGGTATCAAACCGGCGGTGGAAACGGTCATACTGCGGGCGCTCAGGCCGAAACCGTCTTTAGCGTTCAGCATTTCAATCGCCTGCCAAACGGCACTATAATTCGCCAGCGGTTCGCCCATGCCCATGAAGACAATGTTGTCTACCTTCTCCCCTTCCCGTCCATTGCTTTTATCCTGTAATCGGCGGGCGAAGTATAAAACCTGGTCGATAATTTCGCCGGGAGTTAAATTCCTTTCAAACCCCTGCTGGCCGGTGGCGCAAAAGGGACAGCCGATGGGGCAGCCGACCTGAGTGGAAACGCAGATGGTATAACGATGTTTGTTGCCGTCGGATGAAAATTGCATCAGGGCGGTTTCCACCGTTTTGCCGTCAGGCAGGCTGAACAGGACTTTAACCGTGCCGTCTTTGGCTTTAACTTCCCGGATGGGGGTTAAAGTATGCGGGGTTACGGCGGCAGCCAGTTTTTGGCGGAAGGACAACGGCAGGTCGGTCATTTCATCCCGGGACACGGCCAGTTTCCGGTAAACCCAATCCAACAGCTGTTTCGCGCGGTAGGAAGGTTCCCCCAGGGAAACGACCAGCTTTTTAACTGCGGCGATATCCATGTCGGTAAGAAAAACGGACATAGTTAAATTATACCTTATGCGTGTGCAATATATTATGTCGCTTTTTAGCTTCAGGTCGTGTATAATAATAGATGTAAGCATTTCAGGAATGACAAATTTTATGTTCCAGACCTTTAATTACAATCATTCACACCGCTTCCGGCTATTCTCCGTCAGTTAAACGGGGCTGATGCGTCATTGCAAGACGCGGGCTCCCGAATGTCCTGTTATTCCAATTTCCCCCGGTTTCCCATTTGCAGCGCCATTATGCCATGAATTATGTAAACTAATAAGGATAAAAACAAGTATTATGAAGTACCGTAATGACCTCAGAAATGTTGCTATCATCGCCCATGTCGACCACGGCAAAACAACCCTGGTCGATGCCCTGCTAAAACAAAGCCATGTCTTCCGTGACAACCAGGATACTGTCGATTGTATTATGGACAGTAACACGCTGGAGCGGGAGAAAGGCATTACGATTCTGGCGAAAAACACCGCGATTATGTATAACGGAATCAAGATCAATATCATCGATACGCCCGGACACGCCGACTTCAGCGGCGAAGTAGAACGGGTAATTAACATGGCGGATGGCTGCATATTGCTGATTGATGCGGTAGAAGGCCCCATGCCGCAGACCAAATTCGTGCTGCGCGAGGCTTTTAAGAAGAAGTTAAAAATCATTGTTGTGATTAACAAAATGGACAGACAGAATGCGCGTATCCCCGAAGTTCTGAAACTGACTCAAGATTTGTTCCTCGAACTGGCGACAGATGCGGACCAACTGGATTTTCCGGTACTTTATGCCAGCGGCCGCGAAGGTATCGTGGTAAACGAGCCGGGGGTGGAAGGGAAAGATGTCAGCCCGCTTTTTGACATGATAATAGAAAAGGTACCCCCGCCGCAGATTGAAGAAGGCCCGTTCCAGATGCTGGTCTCCAACCTGGACTACGATACGCATAAGGGTAAAATCTCGATCGGGCGAATCTGGCGGGGCAAAGTCTCCCCGCACGACATCGTCCTTTGTTTAAGCGCCGACGGCAAGCAGACGCGCCATGAAATCGCCGAAGTATTCACCCACCTCGGCTTGAAACGTCTGGAATCACAGGGTGTTGAGGCCGGCGACATTGTTGCCGTTACCGGGGTTAAAGAAGTTACCATCGGGGATACCCTGGCCAGCCCGGAGCAGCCGGAAGCTTTGCCGCGCATTGAAATCGGCGAGCCGACCGTAGAAATGACCTTCGGCGTCAATACTTCCCCGTTTTCCGGCAGAGAAGGCCGGTTCAGCACCACGCGGCAGATACGTGAAAGGCTGTACCGCGAACTTGAATCGAACCTCAGCCTGCGGGTGCAGGATTCGGACCGGTCCGATACCTTTATCGTCAGAGGCCGCGGCGAGCTGCACCTCTCAATTCTGATTGAAACAATGCGGCGCGAGGGTTATGAATTCGAAGTTTCCAAACCGGAAGCCATCACCAAAATGGTCAACGGCAAATTGATGGAGCCGGTTGAAGCGTTAACCGTCGATATCAAAGAAGAATATATCGGCATCGTCAACGAAATGCTGAGCAAACGCCAGGCCGAAATGAGCGATATGCGCAACGACGGCAAGGGCAACGTGCGCATGGAATTCCACATTCCCACTAAAGGCCTGATCGGGTTCCGCAGCGCGTTTCTGACCGCCACCCGCGGCAGCGGCGTGATGAACACGATATTCCTGGGCTACGAACCGTGGAAGAAAGAAGTCGGTTCCATCCGCAGCGGCGTCTTGGTAGCCTCGGAAGCAGGCGTATCTGTGACCTACGGCTTAAATAACGCCCAGGAACGCGGGCTGCTCTTTATCGGTCCGGGCGTGCAGGTCTACGAAGGCATGATTGTCGGGCAGATTCAACGCTCAAGGGATATCGCCGTGAATGTCTGCAAAGAAAAGAAAATGACGAATATCCGCTCCTCAACTTCCGATATCGCCATCAAACTGACGCCGCCGATAATCTTCAGTCTGGAACAATCCATCGACTTCATTAACCGTGACGAGCTGGCGGAAATAACCCCGGAGCATATCCGGTTGCGCAAGAAAATCCTCCAGGAAACAATGCGTTTGAGGGACATCTCCGCCACAAAGCGAAATGAAGAGGACTCGGATTAATTCCGGGCCGGATAAGAATTTAATTCATGACAAAATCATTTCTTAAAATTACGCCAAAACTGGCGCGCCAAATCAGGCTCGTAATAGCTGATGTCGATGGGACGCTGCTCTGCGACGGCGACACAGTCAGCGAGGCGGTCGCACAAAGCATCCGTTCGCTGGAACGCTGCGGCATCATGGTCGGCTTCGATTCCGGCCGGCCGCTGACGCGTTTAGAGCCGCTGGCAAACGCCTTGAAAACAAGCGGCCCTGTGATTGCGGAAAACGGCTGCGTGGCCAAGCTGACCAAGGAAAGCGGCCTTTACGATTTGGGCTATTCCCGCCAGCCGGCGTTGAAAATTTTAAATCAATTCAAGGCAGAGTTTAAGTCCGCCATCAGGGAAGCGCCGGATTTCAAAGACCGTCTGATTGACGTCGGGTTTTTCGCGGATAATATCCCGATGGAAGAACTGACCCAGCAACTGCAGGGCGTGCAGCTCCTGGATTCCGGCTATATGCTGCACATGATTCAGGAAGGTGTCAGTAAGGGGAAATCGCTGAAACGCATATTGGGGTTGATCGGTGACGGCACAATCCAGCCCGATGAAGTAATGGTTTTCGGCGATTCCGCCACGGATGTCTCCCTTTTCACCGAGTTTGAGAACAGCGTCCTGATTGTCAACCCGCGGCTGACCAAACCACAGACAGATTGCCTGCGGAGCATCCCCAAATTCAAAAGCGCTTTAGCCTTCGGAGAAGGCTTTGTGGAAGTGGCTGATTTTCTTGTCAAGCAGAGACTCACTACTTAACACCCGACCTGAATGTTACCACCGCCGTCTAAAACCTGAGTTGTCTCAATTGCTTATTTGTTTGACATCAACCTTAGTCGTATGCTAACCTCCAGAAAATGGTAAAGAAAGACGCCTGAATCAGCCTTTATCATTAAGTAACTCATACGTATATTGTCCGAATAATTACAGGTCGCCGGAAATACGTTATGTAAATCACAAATCAGTAATTTTTCGTTACTAATAATTAAAAGTAAACCTAAAAAGGAGAAATCGTGATATTACCGAGATTTCAATTTTTAGAACCGGAAACATTCGAAGAAGTACAGCTTCTGGTCGAAAAGAACAGGGGTGATGCCGTGCTGATGGCCGGCGGCACCGATTTACTGGTAAACCTCAAGCGCAAAGTCATCAAGGCGAAAGTCGTGATTTCGCTGGAAAAAATCAGCGCGCTGAAACAGATTCAATATACCGAAGCCGCCGGTTTGACGATGGGTTCAATGGTTACGATCAGCGAACTGTCGGAAACACCCGTAATCAAGCAGAAATTTCCGCTGCTGGCCACCGCCGCCAATAAAATCGGCTCACCGCAGATTCGTAACCGCGCCACTATCGGCGGCAATATCTGCACTGCCCGCCCGGCCGGCGANNGGAAAAACCAACCGGAAAGACGGCGAAGTTTTAGCCGCTATCAGGATTAAACCTTTCCCGGCAAACACCGGCGTCAGTTACATTAAATACGGCGTCCGCAAAGCCATGGAAATCGCGATGGTCAGCGTGACCACCGTTTTAACCTTCAAGGGCGACGAATGCGAGAAAGCGATAATCGTGCTGGGGGCGGTCGCACCGACGTTCATTCACAGCGATGACGCGGAAGCGGCTTTGAAATCCCGGAAAATCACCACGCCGGTCGCGGAGCAAGCCGCCGAAATGGCTGCCGCCTGCTGCCGCCCGATTACCGACACGCGGGCATCGGCTGAATACCGGCGCGACCTGATACAAGTATTAACCAAACGCGGCATCCTTGAAGCTGCCAAGCAGCGTAATTAATATCCCGGTCAGCAAAGACAGGAGTAAAGATGAAAAAATATATCAAACTGAAAATCAACAATAATGAATACGAACTATTAGCGGAAGACAACGAAACGCTGGCGCAGTTGCTACGCGGACCGCAGGTGAACCTGACCGGTACTAAACAGGGCTGCGAACTGGGCGATTGCGGCGCCTGCACCGTGCTGATGGACGGCAAGGCGGTGAATTCGTGCCTGGTACTGGCATTACAGGCCAACGGACATGAAATCACCACCATCGAAGGATTGACCGTTAACGGTAAGCTGCACCCGATTCAGGAAGCATTTATTAATGCCGGCGCGGTGCAGTGCGGTTACTGCACCCCGGGCATGATTTTAAAGGCAAAATCCCTGCTGGATACTAATCCCAATCCGAGCCGCACAGAAATCCGGGAAGCGTTTGTCGGCAACTTATGCCGCTGCACCGGTTATTTTAAAATCATCAACGCCGTGGAACAGGCCGCCCAGACTTTAGGGAACAAGGAGGTCAAAGCCAAATGACCGCAACAAACGTTAAAAAATGTTCAGTGCTGAATACCAGTCCTGTCCGTAAAGGGGTACCCGAAAAAGCCACCGGACAGGCCAAATACACCGGCGATATCGCGTTACCGGGGATGCTTTACGGGGCAATCCTGCATTCCCCAATCGCGCACGCCAAAATATTGAATATCGACGTATCCCGGNNTCGATGAAACCGCCCTGGCCGTGGATAAAGTGCGGCATGTCGGGGATGAAGTGGCCGCGGTGGCCGCCGTCGATGAGCAAACCGCCCGGGAAGCCCTGGAATTAATCAAAGTCGAATATGAGGAACTGCCATTTCTGCTGAACCCGGTGGACGCGCTGGCGGATAACGCCCCGCTGATTCATGCCGAATATCCCCGCAACATCTGCCAGGAAGTGCACAACGAAGTCGGTAATGTCGAAAAAGGATTTGCCGAGGCATATTTAGTCCGGACGGACACGTTCGCTAACAAAAAATCAGACGGGGCATGTCTGGAACCGCAGGCTACCTTGGCTAATTTTGATATTAACGGTAATTTGACATTATGGACATCGACACAGGTATCGCATTACGTACAGCGCACGGTCGCAATCGTGCTGCAGATGCCAATTGATAAAGTACGGGTAATCGCGCCCTATGTGGGCGGCGGCTTCGGGGTAAAAGCCAGCGCCGGTTCCCACGAAATCATCGCATGCATGCTGTCACAAAACACCCACGCCCCGGTAAGACTGGTACTGGACCGGGAAGAAGTATTCATGCATAACCGCGCCCGACATCAGTTCTACCATGAGATGAAAATGGGTGTAGATAAATACGGCAAGATATTGGCCCACAAGCACCTTTCCGTTCTGGACGGCGGGGCTTACAGCAGTTTCGGCATAGCCACTATTTATTATAACGGTTCGCTGCTGCACGCGCCTTATGCCATCCCCAACATGAGATATGACGCTTACCGCGTTTTCACCAATAAACCGGCCAGCGGCGCCTTACGCGGCCACGGCGGGCTCAGCAACCGCGCCTGTTTCGAAGCGCAGCTGGACATGATTGCCGCCGAACTGAAAATCGACCCGGTGGAAATCAGAAT
>PMCB01000036.1 GCA_003153955.1 Dehalococcoidia bacterium
TGACAATATCCTAGAACATTAACAGGATATTCAGTGCCTATTGACAAAATTACAGACTGATGGTATACTGCAGTTTACTTACAATATTCGGTACTGAATACTATACTATATTTAGTTCGGAATAGACAATATAAATTGGTGTCCATGGAAATATTGCGAGGGTAAAATAATTCACTACTGTAAGACTGGCTTTGTCAGGGGAGACCAGGGTACTGAGAGTTTGTGGTTGGACTCGCAGCTAAGTGTGGTTGATGTCCCCTCCCGTGTCCGGAGCCCTGGGGGTAATCGGGGTTAGTGACACAGCCAGTCTTACTTATTTTTCATTCAGTTTTTTCGCAGGAATCAGATATTAAATAATGGAGGGTAAATGAAAAAAGGAGTTATCTGGATTGCACTTAGTTTCCTCATAGTAACGTCGATGGTGCTGGCGTCTTGCGGCTCTGCAAAGACGACAACTACGACAACCACAACTACATCCGCTTTCGTTACAACAACAACAACTACTACGACAACGGCGCCAACTTCGACCACATCCTCTGCTGTAATAACCAGTACGGCAACAACTACTTCCACCGGTAACTGGTGGGACAGTCTTGGCACGCCGTCTTACGGCGGAACATTAACAGTTTGTTTGACCAGCGGCCCCAGTACATTTGATGATTCCGGGATTGGTGGCGGACAAACCGTTAATAATCTGTGGGAAGACGCGCTGGTCCAGGATGATTGGACAGTGAACCCATCTGTATTTTCCTACCAGATAGCCTTTCGCCCCGCCGCCTTTCAGGTGGGCGTTTTAGCGACCGACTGGGCGTTTTCAGATTTAAATACTGTCACGATGCACCTGCGCAAAACCGTGTACTGGCCGAATGTCGCGCCCGTTAACGGCCGGCAGTTTGTGGCTAGCGACGTGGTATTTATGTGGGCCCGTGCCTATTTAGGCGTCAACGGCGCAAAGCCGCTTTCAACAAACACAGCCATGATCGGTTCTCTGACCTCAGTAACCGCCGCGGATAATTTTACAGTCGCTTTTACCTGGCATGGAATAAGCGAAGAAACCATCGCCGAGCAAATGTTCGGCCCGATGGCCGGATCGGAAGAGGCTCCGGAAGTATTCGCCGCTTATACCACTCCCAGCAGTCCGTTCATAAACGACTGGCACCATGCCATCGGCTGCGGCCCTTTCCAGATATCGGATTATGTTCAGGACAGTTCGCTAACCGCAACTAAAAATCCCTTTTACTGGGGATATGATGAACGGCACCCGAAAAACAAACTGCCCTACGTTAACACTGTCAAAATCCTGGTCATACCGAACTCGGCTACCTCACTGGCTGCAATCCGCACCGGCAAAGTAGATGCCATGGACAATCTTGCGCTTACCGACATATCGGCATTGAAGCAAACGAATCCTGAAATAAAACAAATAACCATACCGGGCGGTCCCGCTACCATCGATCCGAGAATTGACATCGCGCCTTTCTCCGACATCCGTGTCCGGCAGGCCATGCAAATGGCCATCAACCTGCCGCTTATCGCCCAGACCTTCTATAATGGCACGGCTTCACCGTACCCCGCCACAATGACATCCTCAGCCATCACCGGATGGTCATATCCGTACTCGGTATGGCCAGATACCCTGAAGGCGACGTATGATTACAACCCGGCGAAAGCTAAGCAATTTTTAACGGCAGCCGGTTATCCCTCCGGTTTTCATACTACAATTGTAGCTTCGAATGTAGCTCATGGCACCGCAGATCTGGACCTGTTACAGATAGTCCAGTCTCAATGGGCGAGTGTCGGCATCACGATGGACGTCCAATTACTGGATGCCGCTGCCTTGAATACACTCCTGCGTTCTTTTAAACAGGATGCGTTGGCTTACGGCACCAAACTTGGATTCACCTTCCCGCCGCTGATGGGTTTCCGTCATTGGCAGTCGATCACAAATCTCGACTGGGGCCGCGTTAATGACCCGGCCTGGGACGCGCTGTATGCGCAGGCTCTGGCGGCAGTATCCCTGACCGATACCCAGGCCCTGGTAGTTGCGGGAAACAAATATGAGGCAGAACATCAGTGGAACATCTCCCTGTGCACAACCAGTATGTTTGACGTTTGTCAGCCGTGGTTAATCGGTTATAACGGTCAGACCTTCGCGGTCTCTTCGGGCACAGGTGTTCTTTGCATGGGTTTCTACTGTTCAAGATTCTGGATTGACCCGACCTTGAAGAATACTTTCGGACACTAGTTTTAGTTTAGTAGATTTCGAAGTGGGCTCCGTAAAAAGAGCCCACTTCGGATATTTAGGACCAGCGGGAATCATTTCGAACCGGCTGGTTCAACAATATTTATACCGGTAATTTCGGTTTTTTGCGCAATCGAATTAAGGTTCTTTACTAATCCGAGAATTAAATTCCTTTATGTTTCATGACTTAAAAGGGATTTTACATATTTTCTTTTTTTAGAAATTTTTCTGTAAATTGGAATATCGTAAAAAATAAATGGTTTTCACTAAAAAATGAGCGCAATTTGAAAAATCAAGCAATTCCTGAAAAAAAATGGTGGGATAAGCTCGGCAACCCGCAATACGGTGGTGAACTGGTTATCCGCGCCGGCGGTAACATCGTAAACTTCGACCCGTACTTCAGCGAGAAACTGACCAGTATTTACGGCGCCTGGCTGGAAAGACTGGTCGCCGATGACTGGACGCTGGACCCGGCGGTGTGGGATTACCGGATACCGTGGCATCCCGTGAAATATTTAGAGGGACAATTAGCCGAAAGCTGGGAATTCCCGGAACCGGGCACGCATGTTATCCATTTGCGCAAGGGGATCCATTGGCAAAATCTGCCGCCGGCCAACGGCCGGGAGTTTACCGCCGATGACGTGGTGTTTCATTATCAGCGCATATATGCCATGGGCGGGGGCTATATTAAACCCAGTCCGTTCCGTGTCGGTATCGGAGCCGGAAATTTAATCTCGGTAACAGCAGCCGATAAATACACCGTAGTTTTTAAACTCAGGATCACCAACGAGGAAGCCATCATGGAAACCTTGCACGGTGTGGGACAGGAACCGTGCCTGGAAAGTCCCGACGCCGTCAAAAAGTGGGGCGATGTCAGTGACTGGCGCCACGCTGTCGGCACCGGGCCATATATCCTGAAGGATTTTGTTTCGGACAGTCATGCCTCTCTGGTGAAAAACCATGATTACTGGGGACATGACGAGCGATATCCGGCTAACAAATTGCCGTACATGGACGCGATAATGTATCGGATAATTCCTGATGAAGCAGAAGCTCTTGAAGCCTTGCGTAATGCCAAAATAGACCTCATCAGCGGCGTTTCGGCGGTGGAAGCGGCGGCTATGCGAAAAACGAATCCGGAAATATTACAGATACCCATCCCCCGGCCGCAAGCGTTGACCGTTCAGCCTGCCAATGACAAATCGCCGTTTAATGATATCCGGGTCCGCAAGGCCATGCAGCTGGCAATCGATCTGCAGGCCATCGCCCGGGACTATTACCGTGGCACCGTCGAACCTTATCCGTCTACCATTACTTCCCGGGACATGAAAGGATGGGGGTTCCCTTACGACATCTGGCCGCAGGAACTAAAAGACGAATATGCCTATAATCCGGCTTTGGCGAAAAAATTACTGGCGGAAGCCGGTTATCCCAATGGATTTAAAACCAATGTTGTGGCCGATACTTCCTGGGATAAGAATCTCCTGCCGATAGTCCAATCCTATTTTGCCGATATCGGGATTGATATGGAAATACGTCCCATGGAACATAATGCTATGCTTACCTACGTCGAAACCGAGCGCAAGCATGAGTTGGTCTGGCGGGAATACGGTCCGCTGGGTCATAACTATTCCCCGATGGGGGCGATCAACCGCCTGCATTCGAATCATTTGCCCAACTGGCTGGGGATACATGATTCCGTAATGGATACTTATTATCCGAAGGCATTGGCGGCGACTACCGAAGATGAATTGAAGCAGATAATGAAAGATGTTAACGAACGGGCTGCGCGGCAGCATTACGTTGTTTGCCTGCTGCAGCCGATGTCCTACACCCTTTATCAGCCGTGGCTGAAGGGCTTTAATTCCCAGTGTCATTCGATTACGATGGGAGTGATGGGCGGCCCCAGCCGGTTGAGTTTTTACGGCGGGCGCTGCTGGATTGATTCGGAATTGAAGAAAAAGATGGGGCATTAGAGCAAGGATTGTCTGCGTGGGGCGGCGGGGTTTAGTAAAATAAATATAAAATAGAAAATTGCATCGATTATATACAAAAAACTATAAGGAGCACACCGTGATTAAATTAATTTTCATGTTAGCCTCGAAAGACCTGCCGAACGAAATGCCGGCATTTGAGCGTTGGTATTTGCGTTATCATGCTTGTGAAGTTTTATCTAAAGACCAGCCGTGGATTGCCCGCTTTGTGGGCTACCGGCCGCTGCCGGTAATACCGGAAGCGTTGGAATACGGGCATTACAATATGCGAGTGATCGAAGTCTGGTTCCGCAATATGGAAGATTATTTCGGCGGCACCAGCATGTTCCACTTTACATGGAAAGGCGGATGGATGAAAAACCCGATTGAATGGGATAAATACGCGATACCGCGGGTATCGACGTGCGTCCCGGTGCCCGCGCAGAACGTTTTCCTCGCCGGCAAATACAGCGCGGAAGAAAAAATGATGCTGCGCTGGTACACTTTCACCAAATATCCCGAAGGGGTTTCCGTTGAAGAAGGGGACGACTGGTTCCTAAATGTGCACTCGAAAGAAGTCCTGCAGCAGCCGGGGTTAATCGGCTATTTCAGTGCCAAAGCAGTGCAATTCCCAGGGCGTTCTGCCCCCACCTGGTGGCGTCAGAGCGAGCTGGTCTATGAGGATTTCAACGGCTGGAAAAAATCCGTTGTCGACCATCCGCCGAAATATACCAAACCGCGTTGGGCAAAATACGATAAGTATCCGTTCCTCGAGCCTTATGTCGATTTTACCAGCACGTTTTTGGCGGAACGGCCGGAAACCGATTATATGAAAGAAGGTCGGGCCTTCCCCTAGACTGGGAAAGTAGTCTTGGGACTGCTTGAGTTTGAATCGAAAATTGATTGTGTTAAAGTAAAAAAAGGGCCGCGGGCGATACGGGATTGTTATATCATCCGCGGAAAAAATTTGCGGAAATCAGCGCATAATCTGTATCCCGCGGCGATGATTTACAGGAGTTAGGTTTGTTTTATAAAGTACTGGATGGTGTCAAAATAATCGAATACGGGAATATGGTTTCAGCCCCGTTCTGCGCCAAAATACTGGCCGATATGGGCGCTGAAGTCATCAAAATTGAAAAACCATGCTGTGGAGATGATTCCAGAGGGTTAGAACCTTTTATGAACGATTCTCCGGGAGTGGAACGCAGCGGGTTGTTTCTGTATCTTAATATGAACAAAAAGGGGATAACGCTCAATCCGGAAAATCCCGCCGGCAGAAAAATCCTGAATCAATTATTAAAGAACGCCGATGTTTTTATAGAAAATAATCCTCCGAAGCGGATGAAAGCGTTCAAATTAAATTACACGCGTGTTAAGCAGATTAACCCGCGCATCGTAATGACTTCGATCACGCCTTTCGGCCAGACCGGCCCCTACAAGGATTACATGAGCTGCGAATTAATTAACGCGCATATGGGCGGTGTCGGATATGATTCCGTCCGCGAAGTCGATATCAGCCAGGAGCCGATCAAAGCCCCGGCGCATATTTTCGGTTTCCAGGCGGGATTGAGCGCGGCCACAGCAACCGTCGGCGCACTGTTTCAGCAGAGCGTAACCGGCGAGGGCACATATCTTGATGTTTCCGAGCAGGAAAGTATTATTCAAAACATGCATTCGGTATTTCGTTATTACTACAATAAACAGGTCGTCAACCGGACTGACGTTTTGGACAGGGCGCCGGCGCATATTTTGCCCTGCAAGGACGGCTATATCCATCACGCCAACATGGAAGAGTCGGAATGGTGGCGTTTTGTCGATTTGATGGGTAATCCCGAATGGGCGAAGAATGAATTATTCAAGGATTATACATCGCGGTCGCAATTCTGGGACGCGCTTAAACCTTTGATATTGGACTGGACCAAAGACCATACAATGGATGAAATTTACCGCGGCAGCCAGGCCAGAGGGTCTGCCATCGGCGCGCTTTACACCGCCAAAGATGTGCTCGTCGACCGGCAAATGGAAGAGCGGGGCTTTTTTGTGGAAGCGGACCACCCCGAAACCGGTAAACTGAAATATCCGGGCGTACCCTACCGGTTTTCCGGTATCCCGCGGGAAAATCCCTCGGCGGCGCCGCTCCTCGGCCAAAACAATGAAGAAATTTATTGCGGGCGTCTGGGCTATTCCAAACGGGACCTTGTCAAACTGAGCGAAGCGGGTGCAATATGATGAACAGCGCTTTTCTTAAAGGTGTGAGGGTTGTTGCCATGACGCAGGTCTGGGCGGGCGGCTGGATGGGCGGAATTTTAGCCGACATGGGCGCGGAAGTCATTAAAATCGAATCCAATAAAAAAATTGATATCCTGAGACGCACCATCGAAACCGAAGGTGACCTGAACCGCGGTCCTAACTTTAACGGTTATAACCGTGGCGCGAAGAGCTGCAACCTGAACCTGAAAAACCCACAAGGGGTGGAACTCTTCAAGAAGCTGGTTAAAATCAGCGATGTCGTGGTGGAGAACCAGGCCCCGCGGGGGATGCCCGGTTTTGGCCTGGATTATGATGCGTTGAAAGCGGTTAAACCGGATATTATCATGGTTTCGGTACCCGGTTTCGGCAGCACCGGCCCGGATAAAAATTACATTTCTTACGCCGCCACCGTGCAATCGATTGGCGGGCTGGAAGCTTCGTTCGGTTATCCTGGCGGGGAACCTTCAACTCCGTCCATCTTTATGGCGGACCCGGTGGGCGGGATGTACGGGGTGCTGGCAGTCTGCAGTGCGGTATATTATCACCATAGGACGGGCAAAGGGCAGCACGTTGAATTGGCTCAAAGTGAGGCCATAATGTCGCTGCTCCCGGAAGTGGTCATGGAGTATGAAATGACCGGCCGTATCCGGCCGCGCATGGGAAACCGCGATGAAATCATGGCGCCGCACGGTTGTTATCCCTGCAAAGGCAAAGATAAATGGGTCGCCATTGCCGTTGCCAATAATGAAGAATGGCAGGCTTTATGCAAGGTTATGGATAATCCGGAATGGGGTAAAGATGAGAAGTTCGCCAACCAGTTCAACCGCTGGCAAAATCAGGATGAATTAAATAAACTGATTGCCGGCTGGACGAAGGATTTCACCCACTATGAAGTGATGCACAAATTGCAAAAGGCGGGAGTCGCCTCCGGGGCATCTCTCAGTACGGAGGAAATGAACCACGACCCGCATGTTAAGGAACGGGGAGCTTTAATTGAGCTGAACAGTCGGAAAGTCGGCAATACGCTGACCTGGCGTTCGCCGTGGAAATCCGCTCTGACCGCTTCTAATCCGGCAGCGCCGTATTTTGGCGAGCATAATGATTATGTTTTCCGGACGCTGCTGGGTTTGTCCGATGATGAAATCGCAAAGTTAGTCAACGCAGAAGTGATTTATTAGTAAATCATCGTATAAAGGTAAAGGAGGAATTCTATCGAACCATCGGTTTTAAAGAAAGCTATTTCCGCAAATTCAAGTTTTAATACAGCTTTAAGTATAAGAAGCAGCAAGGATAAATAAGGAGGTCAAGTGAACAATGGATTTTAAAGAGTATTCTATCGGGGAATTTGATACGGAGGAACAAAAAAAGTTCCGGCAGGAAGTGCGGGAATGGATAAATAAAAATATGGATCCGCGCCTGTCTACAACGGCTGAAGAACGCGGCTTGCCGCCTGATACCGATTCCGACATGACCCGGGCATTCGGACGCAAGCTCGCGGCCAAAGGGTGGCTGGTTCCCGAGTGGCCCAAGGAATTTGGGGGAGCGGGTCTGACCGCGGAACAAAGATACATCATTAACCAGGAAGTCGCAGCCAGGAATATCGAGCTGCCCGGTCACTGGGGGAATTTCCAGGGCGGCGTCCCGGGCCCCACAATGATGAAATTCGCAACCGAAGAACAGAAGAAAGAATGGCTGCCCAAAATTGCGGCGGGCGCGCTGTTCTCCTTAGGTTATACCGAACCCAATGCCGGCACCGACCTGGCGTCTTTACAGATGCGCGCGGTCTCGGACGGCGACGATTATATTATTAACGGCCAGAAAATGTTCAGCAGCGGCGTCGATAAAGCGGATTATCACTGGTTATTGGTCAGAACCAATCCCAATGTGCCGAAGCACAAAGGGATATCTCTCCTTGTCGCGGACCTGAAGAGCTCGGGTGTTACCATCAAAGAAATGCACACCATNNCGGGTTCCCAAGAAGAACCGCATCGGGCCGGAAGACGGCGGTTGGGGTATCACCAGAGAAGCGTTAAGCATTGAACGGGCCAGTGTCGGGTCTTCCCCGTGGGCCCCGAAAATCGTTGAAGAATTGATTAAGTACGCCAAAGAAACGATGCATAACGGCAAACCGTTATATGACGACCCATTGGTCGAACAGAGCCTGGCGCAGCTGGCCATTGAGGTTAATATTCTGCGCTTGTTCAGCCATCGCATCAATTGGATGGTAGACAGCGGCATGAACCCGGCCTGGACGGGTGCCGAATCAAAAATCTGGGAAGCCGAGACCAGTCAGCGCGTCGCAAACCAGGGCATGCAGATTCTGGGAATGTCCTGTCAACTCGAACCCGGGTCGAAATGGGCGCCCATCAATGGCCGAGTCGAACTGGGTTACCGCGAGACAGTAGTCAGAACTTTTGGCGGCGGTTCCGATGAAATGATGAGAAGCGTCATCGCGACCGTAAGCATGGGCCTGCCGCGCGAACCGCAAATGACAATGCCGGTGAAGAAGTAAGGAAGAGAGGGCGAAAAAAATGAATTTCGATTTTAATGATGAACAGAAGATGCTGCAAAAAGGGGCGCGCGATTTCTTTGAGAAAGAGTGCCCGAAGGCTTTAGTCCGGCAGATGGCGGCGGATGAAAAAGGCAACCCGCCGGAGCTGTGGAAGAAAATGGCCCAACTGGGATGGCTGGGCTTAATATATCCGGAGCAGTACGGCGGCGGCGCCGGAACCATGATCGACCTGGTTGCGCTGGAAGAGGAAATGGGGCGCGCCTGTTTACCGGGGGCTTTTTTCTCGACAGTGCTGCTGGGCGGACTTTTTATCCTCAACGCCGGGAGCGAGGAACAGAAAAAGGATTTACTGACAAAAATCGGCAAGGGCGAAACAATTCTCACCCTGGCCTTAACCGAATCGACCGGCAGTTATGAAGCTTCCGCAGTCGAGACGACAGCCGTCGCCGAAAAAGACGACTTTGTAATCAACGGCACCAAACTGTATATTCCCGATGCGCACATCGCCGACTATATTATCTGCGTTGCCAGGACAAAAAAGGGCGCTAAAGCGGAAGAAGGGTTAACCGCATTTCTGGTAGACCGGAAGAGCGCGGGAATCACCTGCACCCTGCTAAAAACCATCGCCGGGGATAAACTCTGTGAAGTGGTCTTTAATAAAGTAAAGGTTTCCAAAAAGAATATCGTCGGTAAACTGGACCAGGCATGGGAGCCGTTGGAGAAGACGCTGCAGCAAGTAACTGTTGCCAGATGCGCCGAAATGGTCGGGGGTGCTCAAAAAGTGCTGGAAATGTCGGCCGACCACACCAAGCAAAGAATTGTTTTCGACCGCCCACTGGGCAGTTTTCCGGTCATTCAGCACTACATTGCCAATATGGTAATTGACATTGACGGCAGCCGCTTTTTAACTTATGAAGCCGCCTGGCGGCTCAGCGAAGGTCTTTCCTGCGCCAAAGAAATCGCTATGGCCAAGGCCTGGACCAGTGAAGCATACCGGCGAGTTACCGCCAACGGCCACGAGATTTACGGCGGCATCGGTTTCACTGTCGAGAGCGACATGCATTTATATTTCCGGCGGGCAAAAGCAGCAGAAGTCACGCTGGGCGATGCCAATTATCAGCGTAAGGTTTTAGCCAAAGAGTTGCGCAAATAAAAAGTTCTTGAAAAGAGGGTATTTTGAAATGAGCTACGAAGGTATATTATTCGAAAAGAAAGATGGAATTGCGATTATTACGCTTAATTCCCCCGATAAGTTGAATGCAATCTCTATCAAAATGAGAGAGAGCCTGATGCTGGCTTCCGATGAAATCAGCAAAGACGACAGCATCAAAGTAGCGATCCTGACCGGGGCGGGGCGCGGATTCTGCGCCGGCGCCGATCTTGGCGAATTGATGAGTATGGCTCCGGTCGAACCGACGGTTTACGACCGTTTGCAGGGACCGCCGCGGCCGGCCTTTTTCAAGGTGGAAAAACCGGTAATCGCCGCCATTAACGGCGCTTGTGTCGGAGCCGGTTTGTCGCTGGCTTTGACCTGCGATATCCGGATTGCTTCCGATAAGGCGAAAATGGGTTCCGCTTTTATCAAACTCGGCGCGACGCCGGATAACGGCATGACTTATTGGCTGCCGAAAATCATTGGGATTGCTAACGCTTTGGAATTCCTCTTGACCGGCAAAATTGTCATGGGCGCTGAAGCTAAGCAAATCGGTCTGGTCAATCAGGTTGTCCCCGCTGAAGAACTGATGAAAGTAAGCATGGAAATGGCCGCGCAAATTGCGCAGTATCCGGTGCTGGGTTTGGCATTAACCAAGCGATTAGTTTATCGCAGCATGCTCGGCGATGCTGCCCGTCAGATGGATTTTGAAAATTGGGCCGGCGGCATCACCATGCAGTCGCAGGCGAATAAAGATGCTATGAACGCCTTCGGGGATAAGAAACCTGCCCCGCCGAAATAACAATACCCTGGGAAATGAATTAAAAAAGCCGGAGAGTTTAGCGCTCTCCGGCTCTTTTGTTATCAAATGAAATGCTAGATCTGAAATACGAAATCCGAAACAATGTTCAAATCACAAAATACAAAATTGTTTCTGATTTAAATATCAGATATTCGGATTTACCAGTAATTTGGTTCATGCTTCGATACGGCATTTCAGGCCGTAGGACTCGATGAGGTTTTTGGTTTTCTGCAGCTGCTCTTCCGGAATCAGCGCCAGCCCCTCAATGGGATAGGGTAAATTCAGGCTTTCATACCGCGATTTGCCCAGATGGTGTAAAGGCATGATGCCCACTTCCACAACTGAAGCCAGCTCTTTGGCAAATTCCGCGGTGGCGCGGATGTTTTCTTCGGAATCGTTGCAGCCCGGGATCAGCGGTATCCGGATATAAAGCGGCACGTTCCGTTCCGAGACTTTCCTGGCGTTACTGAGAATCAACTCGTTGGAGACGCCGGTAAGGTGTTTGTGCTGGGCGGGGTCCATTTGTTTGATGTCCCAGAGGAAAAAATCCACATAGGGTAATACCGGTTCCAGCCCGGACCATGGAATTTGGCCGCTTGTATCTACGCCTGTGCTGATATCAGCCTGTTTTAAGGCCTTGAGTAATTTCAGCGCAAAACCGGGAACAAACAGCGGCTCGCCGCCGGAGATGGTAACGCCGCCGTGGGAATACTTGAAGACGATTTCATCTTTTTTAACCTCGGCGACCAGTTGGGCAACCGTCATCCTGTGTCCGAGCACCACCAGGGCTTGAGCGTTGCAGACCTCGGCACATTTACCACAGACCGTACAGGTAGTGCGGTCGATCACAGGCTTACCGTCGACTAAAGTTACCGCGTGGACAGGGCAGACGGGGACACATAATCCGCATTGAATGCATTTAGCAGGATAGACACCCAATTCCGGCTCGGTTTTCTGCGATTCCGGTGTAGAACACCAGCAGCAGCGCAAAGGGCATCCCTTGAAGAGTATGAGCGTTCGCAAGCCCGGTCCATTGTGGACCGTCATCCGGGTGATGCTTAGAACCAGACGGCTGTCTTCATCTGTTCCGGGCTCGCGAAAAAGCGTTTCACTTTTCATATTCAGCAGACTACAGGTTAGAAGCCCTGATGTTCGGTGCGATTAATGATATCCTGCTGCTGTTCAGGCGTTAAGTCAACGAAGTAGGCGGTAAAACTGGCCACCCGCACCATCAGGTCGCGGTATTTTTCCGGTTCTTTCATCGCCTTTTTCAACTCTTCGCTGGAAATGATATTAAACTGAACGTGATAAATTCCTTCATTCTCAATTGCCCGAAGGAAGGACATGACATTATCAATATCCCGTTCGGTCGCAATCAATTGCGGGCTTAACCTCAGATTTAACGGGCCGCCCAGCGCAAACCGGTGCATGGGCAGCTTACTGGCTGATTTGATGACGGCAGTGCCGCCGTTTTTGTCCATTCCCTGAACCGGGGACATGGTATCCGCCAGCGGATTGGGATAAATATGTCCGTTCGGCAGGCTCCCGACAATTTGTCCGAACATCACCGTATTTGACCCGGTGATGATTGCGCCGGTCCACCGTCCGCCCCAGCGCGGCAGCAATTCTTTCTGNNGCTTTCAGCGCTTTGGTTAATTCATCCCAGGTTAATTTCTTTTCCCGGAATATCAAACGGTCGATTACTCCCAGGGAATCGGCTGTATCCGCTAAGCCGGCCATAAACGCGCCGTAGGTGGTGAACCAGGCCCCGCCCTGGGTAATGTCCACGCCCCGCTGTAACGGGCCTTCAGACAACGATGAGCTGAACGGCGCCGGATACCAGGCGGACTGAACTTCCTTTAAAGCTTTCGAGCCCTTGGCATTATACGTCATCCAATAGAAAATCTGTTCTCTGAAGGCTTTTCTTATTCCCTCTTTCGATTCAAATGTGCGGGGGTCGCCGGTCATCGGGCCGATCTGTTTGCCGCAGATGGCACATTTACCGTTATTGATCACTAATTCCAGAATCTTTGCCACGACACTGTTGGCCTCATATAGGTTACCCATGGTAATGTGCGGCAGATTTACTTCGGTACAGCCCAGCAGGGAATATTCCCGGCAATCTTCGATGCTCAAATCGGGATACCCTTTCTGCGTCATCTGTACACCGGTTTTATCCATGATGAACTTCGGCTTACCGTAACCCAGCCGCAGCAGCTCCGTTGCTTTTCGCAGATATTTATCCGGGGTTCCGGACCATACCCTGAATGCCGTTTCCGGCAGCAGCAAACCAAGTTGTTCGTCGGTTTCCAGACACAGCATGGTAACGTCGTTGCAGGCGTCTTTGCCTTCGCGGGTCTGTCCGCCCATGGTTAATACCAGTCCCAGCCCCATACCGGTCAGCAGTTTCACAAATTCGTAGCTGCGCAGCATGGCTCCGTTGCATTTGATCCAGAAGCATTCCAGTAATTCGAGCGCTTCGTCGTGACTCATGGTCTTGTCGTCAGTCACCGATTTCTTGTAGAAAGGATACATGTACTGGTCAAAACGACCGAAACAATGCACCAGTGTGGCCAGTTCGCAAGAGATGACCACGTGGAGCAGCCAGACGGATTGTAACGCTTCCATCCAATTGCGTGCGGGATTTGCCGGAACCCGTTCACAAACCTCGGCAATCTGTAATAGTTCTTTTTTCCGTTTGGGATTAGTCTCTTTTGCGGCCATTTCTTTTGCCAGGTCGGAATATCGTTTGGCGTAGGCGATAGCGGCATCAATGGAAATCAGGACCGCTTTGTAGAAGTCTTTCTTTTGCTGAACCTGATAATGGTCGTACGGTTGGTCTACCTGAGCCTGATAATATTCGACTTCTTCGCGGATACCTTTCAGACCTTTATGCAATACCTTTTCATAGTTCGCCATTTGATGTCCGATATCGCCGTTCATTTGCCAATCGGCAATGGAAGGAATATGCGAACAGGAGGCGGTACCGGCGAAAGCGTGTTCTTTCAGGTCATCGTCTAAAGTTGCCCGGTTGTAATCGCCGAGGGTTTTCCCTTTAAAATACGGGAAAATTACTTCTTTTAACTCTTTTCTCTCCGCGGGGTGAATAATATGGCGGTCGAATGTCCTGATTTCAGGATCTCTCTCCGGGTCGTCAAGTTCTTTCTCCAGCCACATGTAATCTGCGCCGATGAGTGTCGAACCGCGGACTTTACTGTTGATACTGCCGATAATCAGTTCATTATCGTAAATTGCGATTGTTTTTTCTCTCAGGTAGGTCTCCAGAAAACGGGCGCGCTGAATGATGCGGGGCTCATCTTTATATTTTTCGTACACTTTCATTTCAGTGCGCATTCGCTCAAGGCAAATCTCCGGTGTCCTGATGGCGTTATCCCGCAGTTTTTTTACGCGTTCGGAATAAGACGGCACGAATAAATCCTGCCAGCTGCCGACTTTCTGTTTGGTTTTATCACTGGATCCGATAGCCATTTTCAACCTCCCATTCTCTGTATGCCGCGATTCAATAAACGGCCGATGTTTTTATATTCTTTTTCTCACCTACATTGTAGATACTATGATAGGGTAAATCAAGTTAAAAAGCATGTGATATTCATTACAAAAACAAAGCTTACCTAAATATATTATACCCGTAAATCGAAAAAGCGGCCGGGAAAAACCCGGCCGCTGGCATTAATGCTTATTTTCCCGGGAAGACATCCTCGATGGAGCGCATCGCCGGATATTTCGCCGCGCCGGCTGCTTTTGACGGTAGGATAATCGTTGCTTTGCCCTGCGTCACTCTCACGCCCCGCTGATTTTCTCCCCAATGTTCGATGTCGACACAATACTTGCCGTCTTCGATGTATTTCCGGGTTATTTTGCCGCGGTACCAGCAGGTATCTCCGTGGACAACAAACCCGCGGAATTGAATGGAATACTTCCAGAGGAAGCCGTCATCGCCCATCCAGTTGGTGAACAAGATCGAAACCAGGCATTCCCGTTCGACGCCGAGGTCGTAATTGCCCTGAACGCCGACGGCCCTGCCCAGGTCGTAATCGGCATGTGGCCCCAGTGTGGTGCGCGCATTGATGCGCGGGTCGTAAATGCCGCCGTCTCCGCCGATCGGGAAACGGATGCCTTTTACGCCGGCAGCGGAAACCCAGGCGAAGAAGCTCATAATTGTCCATGGGCCTACGACTATGTGGCCGATAGATTCGCCTTCGTTGACATCTTCCCAGAACCGCGGTTGGCTCCCGCGCATTTCCTCTTTCTTTTTGTCCGCCTCGATTTTGGCGATTTCCTCATTGGTATATTTGTAGGGTTTGGCGAATTCTTCGTATTTTCCCTGACTCTTTGAGGCTTCATCGCTGGGAGAATGATGCACAAAACCCTTGGCCAGGGCTAAAATCTCACCGACATGGTTGCGGTACTGGCAGATACTGGTGGTCACCATCATCTGTCCGCTGAAACGGCTTTTTACGATTTTGGCGTCAATCAAGCCGACACCGTTAAAATCCAGGCGGTCGTCTTCGAAGACCGGTTTAAAATATTCCCATTCGTTCCCGCTGTTAAACGCCCGTGCGCCGGCGGTATGAAACCCGCCCATCCGCTCGTCGGTGACTTCCTCATGTGCCAACGGGTCGAGGTGGTGCGCTGAACTTGAGAGAAACGTCGGTTGGGCAATCAGCTTGCCGTACTTCGTGTTTTTGGCATATGCGGCGTCACGGAAGCGGGGATTGAAATCACCGATGGCATCGGAATATCTTCTGATATTATCTGCGGAAGCGACATCGGTATAAACGATAGAGCCCGGCAGCATGCCCGCGCCCATGGTCGCTTTGTTAAATTTTTGAATTCCTCTCCGGCTCATAACGTAAGCCAGTCTTTCTTCCAAACTCGGTACTTTTGTTGGGTCTGCCATCTGAAACATTCTCCTTTTTATATTTGATAATACGTATTATTTGATTATAGCCGGTTTAAAATTGGGCGCTTCGCCCTTTTTGGTAAGATGCTGAAATTGACCTGTTTTGACAGTCTTTTCGTTTGTTTATTCCGGGTTATATATGGTATAGTATTCAGTATCGAATGTCCTGAATTTGAATGCAGTATAACATCAATTCGGGATTTTGTCAAAAAACTGAAATAGTATAAAAACAACCCGCGCTGGCTTTTTACCCAATATTGTTTATACTGTTCATCGAAGAGACATGCTAAGAACCTGTATTTGACATCGTAATTAGAAAGGGTTATAAAAAGTGAACGATACCCGCAGGGAGCGGAAATAATTAGAGTCTGATTCGGCGCTGCAAAGGATTCCCGGGAGGAATTTATGGGCAATGAAACAATACCCGGTGGTTATAACGGCAAAATATTGAAGGTCAACCTCTCAAATAATAGTATTATCACTGAAGAAATTAGCGAATCATTCTGCCGGAAATATCTCGGCGGCGCCGGTTTTGTCGCCTATTATTTATTAAAAGAACTCCGCGCGGGCATCGACCCGCTGGGGCCGGAGAATAAACTGGTGTTTGCTACCGGCCCGCTCACGGGCATCAAACTCTCCGGCAGCGCGCGGCATTGTGTCGGCGCCAAGTCACCTTTATCCAATACGATTGCCAAAGCGGAAGCCGGGGAATTTTGGGGAGTAGACCTTAAATACGCCGGCTTTGATGCCGTAATTGTCGAAGGTAAGGCCGAAAAACCTGTATACATCTCGATAGTGGACGGCAAGGCCGCTATCAACGATGCTGCTCATCTATGGGGTAAAAATACCAAAGAGAGCCAGGAAATAATCCGCGCCGAGATGAAAGATGCGCGTGTCCGTGTCGCCTTAATCGGGCCCGGCGGCGAAAAACTTGTAAAATATGCCTGCATTATGCACGGCCTGTTTGATGCTGCCGGCCGGGGCGGATTGGGTGCGGTCATGGGCTCGAAAAACCTTAAGGCAATCGCCGTACGCGGCCATAACCCGCCGCCCATCAAATCACCGGAACGCGTTAAAGAACTCAGGGAATGGTTAACCGCTAACATTGACAAAGTAAAAATGTTCCAGGATTTGGGCAGCGGCGCCTATATGGCCCCTTATGAAGCCAGCGGCAATTTGCCCGTCAGAAATTTCCGTGACGGATTATTCCCGAACGCCGCGGCTATCGAAGGCAAGACCATCAAAGAAACAATCAGGACCGGCATGGACGGTTGTTTCGGCTGCATCGTGCGCTGCAAAAAAGTAGTGAAGGTAACCGACCCTTATCCCGTTGACCCTGCTTACGGCGGCCCCGAATATGAAACACTGGCCGCGCTGGGGTCTAATTGCGGCATCGATAATCTCAAGGCCATTTGCAAAGGCAACGAATTATGCAATGCCTACTCGCTGGATACAATTTCCACCGGCCTCTGCATTTCTTTCGCCATGGAATGTTTTGAGAAGGGAATTATCACGGCCAAAGATACCGGCGGGTTGGAAATCAGGTTTGGGGACCCCGGAATAATGCTGAAACTCATTGAAATGATCGCTTTTCGCCAGGGTTTCGGTGACCTGCTGGCTGACGGCACGGCTATCGCCGCTCAAAAAATAGGCCGTGGCTCCGGAGAATATGCCATGCAGGTGAAAGGTGTAGAGCTGGCGCTGCATGAACCGCGGGTCAAGGCCGGCCTGGGCCTGGGTTATATGGTAAATCCCAACGGCGCCGACCACTGTATGAACATCCATGACACGCTGTTTGCCAAAGACCCGCAGGTGAAGGATTTGCACGCGTTAGGGATTCTCGAAGGCGTACCGTCGGAGGAAATGAGCCCGAAAAAAGTCACTCTTTTCAAAGCAATGCAGTTTCTGCGCCTGCTGGGCGATTGTTTGCCCGTTTGCATGATATTGCCTTATAACTACCGGCAATTGGCTGATTTAACCTCGGCGGTCACCGGATGGGATACGGATATCCCGGAGTTGACCAGAACCGCCGACCGGATTCTGACAATGATGCGGTTATTCAATATCCGTGAGGGGTTTGGTGAAGCGGATGACAAACTGCCGGCGCGTTTTTTTCAACCTAAAACCGACGGTTATCTGGCTCAGGCAAAACCCGATCCTGTCAAATTCGAGCGGGCCAAACGGTATTATTATTCGTTGATGGGTTGGGATAAACAGACAGGAGTCCCGACACCGGAAACAATAGAGGATTTAGGGATTTAGTAGTCAGGCCGAAGATGGTCGCAGTGTTTGAAGGAGGTGCTTGTCAGAAGAAAGTTGCATTCGGAAATAAACTTCGCAAATCAACACGGTAATGTTGCACGCGTTTGAGATGCCGGCAATAACGAAAATCAAGACTTCCTTATTTGGTCCACGCAAAAATGAGATTTATTACGAAAATAAAATAAAAAAATATACAGGAGAAAATAATGGCAAAGTTTAAAATCTTAAAAGTATCCAAAGTAGTCGGTTCAGGCAGTCTGGCTGTCGGTCCCAGCATGTCGAAACTTGAAGCTGATGAGTTCGCCAAGGTCAATGCGGAATTGGTAGAAGTCGGGGAAACCGATAAAAATCTCGCGGCTGCCCTGAAAGATGCGGACCTGCTGCTTTACGGCGGCGTCCCGTTCACCGATGCGATGTTGAAAGCAGCGCCGAAATGCGTCGCTGTATTATTCCAAACCGTTGGTTATGATGCCATCGATATGAAAGTGGCGAGCGACAACAATATCCTCGTCGTGAACAACCCTTCCTGGGAATGGTGTATTGAAGAAGTATCCAACCATGCGTTAGCGCTGTTGCTGGGCTGCGCCAAGAAAATGAAACAGCTGGATTTGTTAGTGGCACAGGGCCGCTGGGCCGACGCCAAGAAAGAACAGAACCCGATGGGTTCAATCTATAATCAGACCCTGGGCATCATCGGCTGCGGCGCCATCGGCAGAATGGTTGCCCGGAAAGCCAAGGTCTTCGGCCTGAATATCATCGGCTACGACCCCTACATCATGCACCCGTGGCTGGCCAAAGAGAACGGCATTAACCTGGTGAGCTTGGAAGAAGTCCTGAAAGCGGATTATGTGACGTTACATCCTGACCTGAACGAGACCAGTTTCCACATGATGAACGACAAAGCATTCGCGCAGATGAAACCGAGTGCTTATGTTATCAATACTTCCCGCGGCAAGGTTATTGACGAAGTGGCCCTGGTGAAAGCCCTGGAAGCGAAAAAGATTGCCGGCGCCGGCCTTGATGTTTTCGAGACCGAACCGCTGCCCAAGGACAGCCCGCTGACAAAGATGAACAATGTGATTATGCTTTCCCATTCCGCATCATATTCCACCTACGCTTTCTCCATCGCGCCCATCAGCATTGCCAAGGAAGCCGGCAGGATTTTATCCGGCAAGTGGCCGGTGAATCCGGTGAACAAAGAAATCACCCCCAGAGTTAAATTAGTAAAAGGAAATTAACTTTTCGGAGTTCACGGTTAAAAATATTAGTTGGAGGCTTACGAAATGGGACAGAAATTAGCTGGTAAAGTTGCTGTAATAACCGGCGGCGGCGGTGGCATCGGCAAGAATGTTGCTTTGGGTTTAGCCGCGGAAGGAGCCAGTGTCGTTATCAATGATTTCGGCACCGGTCCTGACGGCATCAAACTTGCTGAAAAGGCTGCGGCTGAAGTCAAGAAAGCCGGTGGTAAGGCGGTGGCCAGTTTCGATAGTGTCACCACCGTGGTCAGCGCGGAAAAAATCATCAACGCCGCGATAAGTAATTTCGGGCGCGTCGATATTCTTGTGAACTGCGCCGGTAACATGGTTGGGACTTCCACACTCGAAATTACCCAGGAACAGTGGGACGCGACTCTGGCAATACACATTGGCGGGCATTTTGCCTGCAGTCAGGCCGCTGCTAAAGAAATGGTAAAACAGAAAAGCGGCGGCAGCATCATTAACTTTGCATCCCGCGGCGCCTTTCCTTTCTGGGGTTCGGCCGGTTCATCTTATGCCGTCGCCAAGGCTGGAATTTTAGGATTCACTACGGCACTATCACAGGAATTGAAGAAGTACGATATCCGGGTCAACGCGATCTGTCCCAATGCCAGCACGCCTCTTTTCCCTTCAAGCGATCCCCGCGGGGGAATGGGTATTCCGAAAACAACCAGCCTCGACCCTTCGGATATTGCTCCGCTGATCGTTTATCTGGTCATGGACCCGGCGAAAAATATCACCGGCCAGTTCATTTATGCCGCCGGCGGCGATTTCTGTATTTTCGACCGGCCGCTGCAGCCGAAGCTGTATATCCGCAAAATCGGCAAATGGACCGTTGACGAACTGGGCGAGGTTATCCCTTCTCTGGGTTTGGGACAGTAGAAATACGTCATCTGGTTTTTAAAAAGAAGATTATTGCAAACGAATAATTAAAGAGAACAAACAGGAGGTTTTATCATGCCAAAAATTGTATTGATCGGAGCCGGAAGCTACGTCTTCGCACGGGATATCATTACAGATGTTTTACTGAAACCCAGCCTGAAAGACAGCTCCATCTCACTTGTGGATGTCGATCCGGAGAGATTAAATATTATGACGGCTTTCACCAAAAAACTGGTGGAGCAGCAGGGATTCAAAACACGGATAAATTCGACCACGGACCGCAAAGAAGCGCTGGATGGCGCGGATTATGTTATCACTGCTATTCGCGCCGGCGGTTGGAAGCCGGTGCTGGAAAACCGCCTCACCGCCTTGAAATACGGCTTGGAAGCCTGCCCGGACCAAATGGGCACCGGTGGCGTTTTCGGCGCCGTACGCCAGATCCCGGCAATTCTGGATATCTGTCACGATATGGAAAAATTATGCCCGAATGCTTTGCTCATCAACTATTCGAACCCGATGGCCATGATTTGCTGGGCAATTAATGATTACAGCCACATCAAGGCTGTCGGCCTTTGCCCTAACGCTCACGGCGGCGCGACCAGGCTGGCGAACTATGCTGGCGCCAAATACGAAGTTTGTTCTTATTGGGCGGCCGGAATTAACCACTTCACCTGGTACCTGGATTTTAGAGTAAAAGGCGAAGATGCCTATCCATTATTCAGAAAGAAATTCCAGGACCCCAAAGTTTATATGCAGCCTGATTATTTCGGCAAAGGTGTTACCGTGGATGTAGTTGAAGTCGAGATGCTGAAGAATTTCGGTTACTTCACCAGCGGCAGTCAGGCGCATCTCTCAATGTACATGCCCTATTTCCGGAGAAAACCGGAACTGGCTGAGAAATACCATCTGGATGATTACGGGCCTATCTTCGGCGGCGCGCCCAAAAGAACGGCTGACGAGACTGAAGAATTGAAAAAGCAGGTTGCCAGCGGATATAAGTTCGAATTTACCAAGGAATACCGCTGGAGTTTGCATGCTGCCGATGTCATGGATTCGATGGAGACCGGCACGATCCGGCGGATTGACGGCAACGTTAAGAATAAAGGACTTATCACCAATTTGTTAGAGGGGTGCTGCGTTGAAGTGCCTTGCCTGGTGGACAAAGAAGGTATCCATCCCTGCCATATCGGCGACCTGCCGTCACAGTGCGCCACCCTGAACCGGGCCAACATCGGCGAGCAGGAACTGGCTGTCCGGGGTATTGTGGAAAAAGATAAGAAGAAAATTTTCCAGTCTATTTTAATCGACCCATTAGCCGCCTCATTGATGACCATCGATGAATGCCGCGAAATGGTCGACCGGATGTTCGTCGTCGATAAAATAGCGATGAAAGGCTATAAATAAGCCTTCGTTTTTGCGGGCAATTTTAAGGAGTTAGAAAACAGAAACCTCTGCAGCTTTTGTGGAGGTTTCTGTTTATCCTTGGCGCGGTCGGGGCTCGGAATAAACTAAGGAAAAATCTATAACCGGCGGCCCCGACAGGAACTTCCTTACGGGATACGTAGGGGTGGGTTTCGACCCACCCGCCTCGTTTTGCATAATAAATCAACATCGGGAGCGTGACAATTGAAAATCGGCGAACGGTTAGCCCTGGGCAGCACTCTAATTGATGACAACATGGTCTTTCTCAAACAATTAGGCGTCGACCTGCTTTCAGCCGCCCTGGAGACTGGGCGTGAGCCAAAAGGCGATTATCCTTTCTCCCAACTTAAAGTCGGTGCTTACTATAAGACGGAAGACCTGGTTGCTTTAAAGAAATGGGTGGAAGGTCACGGCCTGGAGTTATCCGGTATCAACCTTGCCATGTTTCCCCGCTGGGAGAAGATATTATTGGGACTCCCCGGGCGCGACGAGCAGATTGAAAACTGGAACAAATCCCTGGTAAACCTCGGCCAGGCCGGTGTTCCGATGGTGCAGTATAATCCCATGGTAAACGCCGGTTCCCCGATGCCGCTGTGGCGCACGTCCGCCGATAAAATCGGACGCGGGGGGACGCTCATCTTTAAATTTGATTACGANNCTGGCCGGTATCGCCCGGGTTATCCATGATGTCGCGGCCTACGACCAGCTTTTTAAAACTGTTCCGGAAAAATCGAATTGCATGACCTTCTGTCTGAGTACTTTCGGGCAGATGCTGGATAATGAAGCCGTTTATTCTGCAATCAAACATTTCGCCGGAGAAAATCGCATCGGCTGCATCCATTTTAGTGGCGTTAAAGGCACGCTGGAGCAGTCCGAGGAATCCTTCCCCGATGAAAGCCGGCTGGACAATTTGCGCGCTGTCAGGACGCTTAAAGAATCCGGCTATAAAGGACTAATCGAAGTCGACCATGCCCCGCACCCCATCGGTGACACCGATTACGGCCACATGAGTCACGCCTTCCAGATCGGTTACCTTAAGGGCATCATGCAGGGCGCCGGCGCGCTGGATTAAACGACTATTTCTCCATCCATGCATCCCACGGCGTCCATTTTGTAGCATGGACTTCAAAATAACCCATGCCGTGGACTTTGGAGCTCATCGCCGCGATTGAGGAATCCAGCATTAACGGAATCGCTATCGCTTCATCGTAGATATGCCGCACTACTTTCCGCGTGGTTTTTACCAGGGTCTCGTGGTCCCTGGCCTGCAGGGCGTCGTTGATCAAATTATCGAAGTTCCTCAGCACGCTGGTTTGCCCATACTCCCGGTCGGAATGAAAATCAAACAAAGACCACGTAAAGTTCGGGTCCGAAGAGAAATGCCGGAACAGCATTGCGTTATGCCAGGGTTTGTTCGCCCGGTACTGTTTCCACAACGCCGGGTGGGCTATTTCGATTTCCGCGGTGATACCGGCGCCGGCCAGGTATTTCCGGATTAAAACCAGGATTTTCTCCAGTTCCGTGCCCTCACCGCCGATTAGTTTAAACGTAATCCCTTCAGGATATCCGGCCTCTTTCAGCAGCTGCCGGGCCTTTGCCGGGTTGTACTCACGGCCTTCGATACCCGGGTCGTAACCGTAAACCGATTCATTTGCCATTTGGGTAAGCGCCTGCCAGTAGCCGTGCCCTAATTCCCTGACAATTGCCGGCCGGTCGATGGCATACTCGATAGCCTGGCGGACCCGTTTATCGGCTAAAATGGAATCTGCATTCAGGGTATCTGGCAATAGCTCTTCCATCGTCCACGGCAGGGCCTGAATGACAAATCCCTCCGATTTTAACGTTACCGCGGATTCGCCGTTGATGTTGACAATGGCATCCATTTTCCCGTTTCTCAACCAATCGGCGGCGGTCTTCATTTCCCGTATATAAAATGTCTCGATTTTATCCAGATACGGTTTCCTTTTCTGCCAGTAATTGTCAAAACGCTCGGCTGTCAGTTTAATATCCGGTTCATACCCGGCAAATTTAAACGGTCCGGTGCCGACCGGGTGGGTCAGGACATATTGCTCGCCAAACTTTTCGTATGAGGTCGGCGAAAGTACGAATCCGGGTGAATATGCCAGGGTGGGCAGGAAATGGTTGTCAAAACAGTTCATGTTCAATACCGCCGTGTACTCGTCGACTAAATCGACTGATGACAGCAGCTGCAGCGTTCCGTTGGTTTCCCTGGCTTTAATCAGGTTCCATTTGACCGCTTTTGCATCAAAATCCGTGCCGTCATGAAATTTAATGTTTTTTCCCGCTTTTACTGTTAGCTGTGTGCCGTCCTCACTGTATTCCCAGGATTCAATCAGGTGCGGCAGCAATTGACCTGTTTTATCCACCCGCAGAAAATGCTCGACAATCGGTTCCAGTTGCTGTGTCCCGACATTGATTCTGCCCGGCACGCCCATTCGGGGAGGCAGTAACGTGGTATTGCCGATGCGCAGCACCCCGCCGTACTGCGGTTTCAATTTCGGATTTGCGTTTTTCGTTATCTTTTGGGCATCCGGTTTCATTTTCTGCTCCTTTGCGAGAGTGATTAAAATATCAAATTGTGATTCAGCCCGTTTCCGGTAGATCATCAGATACTAATAAAGACCAGGCGTGAGTACTAAGTACCAACTCCAGAAGAAGGAGTGCGATAGCACTCCTTCTCGTTTCTCCTCCTCGCCCTGCTAGGGTGAGGAAAAAGGAGTGGGTCGTTGGGTATCTATTGGATTGGTTAATCAATAAACTAAACCTTTATTATTTTGCCCAAATCAGTATTAAACCTGACTTAACGTCCCATGGATTTCTTCAGTTTCCTGTCGATCCAGAACCGCGCGCCGTATAAACTCAACCGGCTGGGGCCTCCCATGCCCATCCAGATCGAATGGATTTGACCGTGATAACCCTTCAGCCACGGCTGGCAGAGCGAATAGGTCTGCTGCTGCAGTAAAGACACGACATAATGTTGGCGGGCGATTCGCTCGTTGACATCTTTCGCGATTTGCTTCAATTCACCTTCGGTTGTGCAGGCCAGCGCCCTTGGATAAAAGGCATCCATCACCGGGTCGTTTACGCCCAGCCAGTTGGGATAATGGTGCGAATGGAAACGGTTAATCGCTCCCATCGGGGAATAATTATGCCCCAGCGGGCCGTATTCCCGCCAGACCAGTTCGTGCTTACAGTCAACTTCCACGAAAGTCAGCATCGCGTTGTGTTCCATCGGTCGGATTTCCATCTCGATGCCGATATCTTTGAAATAGGCCTGTATCACCGGCAGCAGTTTCATGTCCCATTCCATGTCCGCTACGACATTGGTCTTGAAGCCGTGCGGATAACCGGCTTCAGCCAGCAGTTTCCTGGCAAGGGATGGGTTGTAAGCATATTCATCCTTCAATTCCTGCGGCCACATTTCGTAGGGGAAGCCCCACCCTTTCATGTCCTTGGAGGTTGTTACCGAAGGGTAGGGTTCTACCATCCCGCCATAGAAGTCTTTGGCAATGGCCTGCAGGTCTATTGCTAGCTGCATCGCCTTGCGAACCCGGATATCGTTGAACGGCGGTTTATTGTTCGCCGGTTGTAATGTCTGCGCCTGAGGGCGCGGCATCGGAATCAATACTATCTCCGGATTGGTCTTCTGCACCGCCAGCGCATCTTTCGCAAGGACGCCGTTCATCACGTCGACTTTCCCGGCGCGCATCGCGTCGAGGGCGGCAGTTATATCCGGAATGATTAGGTATTCAAGGGTATCGGCGTAGGGTAATTTATTTTCCGGATGGCGTTCGTCATAGCCCCAGTAGTCAGGATTTTTGACCAGCAGCGCGTGACTGTCGGCGGCGTATTCCTTGAGAATAAACGGCCCCGTGCCGACGGCATGGCGCCAGTCGTTAACATCGCCCCATTTTCGGACGGCCTCCGGATTTTCCAGACACGGGTCCTGCCCCACGCCGTGCAGCATTTCCATAATCGATTCCGGATTGGTTATTTTCAGTTTAAAAACGACGGTATATTTGTCCGGGGCGGTAACTGAGATGATATTTCCCGAGCCGATGCCGACGCGGTGCGGGCTGGGTGTCGTGAATCCGCCGCCCATACCGAACATGCGTTGGTAATGGAATACCACATCGTCCGACGTGAATTCCCGGCCGTTGGCCGGCGGCAGGTTCTGCCAGTGCACACCCTTGCGCAGGTGCACAACATGGGTACCCGGTTCCGGAAATTCCCAACTTTCGGCCAGTTGTCCTTTCATGTACTTCGCCGGGTGCCACGGCGTTTTAAAATCCCAGATTGCGGGGTCCAGCGTCCAATCGTCCGAGACCAGTCTTTCCAGCCAACCGCCGTAAATGCTGGTCAGTTTCTCGCTGAAATACGGGTCGAAGCTGGTCAGGTTCCTGGTTGCCCGAATCGTAATCCGGTCTCCGTATTGCGGCGTCCCCAGTTTATCCCACCATGCGCTCTCTTTCGTCATCGTTACTCCTTCTTCCGGGAAACTTTATCAATTATTAAACCTGGTGAATTACTATTTCGTCACCGTCCCATTCGTAGCGGACGTTCAAGCCGGCGGCTTTGGTAATCCTGTCCATAAAATCAAAAACTTCCCGGCCTTTCTCATCATTTTTAAGGATGACCGGCTGCTGTTCTTCATTAATCACGCAGGGCAGATAACTCGCGCGTGTGATTTTCCCGTTTTCCACCACGCACTTTGCAATCATTGTCATATTCCTGGCCGGGTCCAGCCGCAGTACGTAAGTGGAAAGATTCGGCGCCGCCAGTGAACGCATTTCCTTTCTCTGCTCATCGGTGAGTCCCTGCCCGATGGAAACGAACTGGCCCAGACCGTGATAAATGACTTTCCCTTTATAAATTTCGATGCCTTTGAGCATATGGGCATGATGTCCCAGTATCAGGTCGGCGCCGGCGTCAATCGCGGCGTAGGATACCTGCTGGTCGTACATTGCCAGTGTTTCGGGCATGCCCAGAATTCCTTTGTGGAAGGCAACCGTCAGTACGTCGCAGCGCGGCCGTAATTTCTGGACGTCATCGATCATTGCTTTGAGGGTGCGCGGTACCGCAAAAGTGTAAACATCCGGCGAACCGCCCGGATTGGCAGTATTCATTTCATAATGGGAAATAATCTGGATATAAGCGCAGCCGGGTTTGAATTTGTGCGCCCATTCCCCCATCGGGCCGACACAATTATAATTCAGAAAACCGAATCGGATTCCCCCGCGCTCGATGATTGCCGGTGCTCGGGCCTCGTCGATATTCATGCCGGCGCCGGTGTAGGCAATGCCTAATTTTTTAAAACCGGCGATTGTATCCTCTATCGCCGGTGCACCCTGGTCGTAAGCATGGTTACCGGCAAGAGTGATGACATTAAAACCGGCATCGGCCAAAGCTTGCATATTAACCGACGGTCCGGCGGGCGCCGGGAAATTTTCCACAAACGTTTTCACGCCTCTGTCGGTAAAAAGCACTTCTCCCTGCCCGACAACGACATCCCCTTTTCTGAATGTCGGCGCTACTTTTGAGAGGTATTTCCCGCCTTCCGCTTTCTCCAGTATTACATCACCTACGGCCAGCATTGTTAAAGATTTTCCTGTCATGTTTCGGTTCTCCTGTTCGTTAATATTATTCCGGATTGTATAATGCTCTCTCGTTTTACTTTAAAATGGAATACAGATTTTAAAACTTGCTGTTGCAATTAAAAAATCTGTAAATCAAGTTTTTTATTTTAAAGACTTTGCCTTCAAACCTGCCCGGAAGCCGAAGCTAGAACGGCATCGGAATTACGGTTATATTTACGGGGTTGCTGGTCATTCCCTGATAGGTTGCCGTAATTGCGGCAGTTCCGATAGACATAGCCTCCAGCAATCCGCCTGATGGTTGAGTAAATGCCGCGATAGCCGTAGCGGAACTATGCCAGGTTACCACGGGACTCACATCAGCGGTTGAGCCGTCAGAATAGGTTCCGGTCGCGACAAAATTCTGGGTGAAACCCAGCTTCAGGTTCGGCGGGTTGGTCGGTGAAATTGCAATCGAAGTTAATGTTGCGGTAACCTTTCCGGTAGTAGTAGTTTTTGAGGATGAGGGTGTTGTTTTGGTTGTTGTTGCGTTTATTTCCGTAGTTGTAGAAGAATTTGATGACGATGTTACTATGGTTGTAGCCGAAGAACCTGACGAACACGCAGACGCCGCCAGGGTTAAAAGTGTAATTAATCCAATCACCAGACAATAGCCCGACGAACGTATAGTTTTGATTTTCAAAGTACTTTGCCCCTTTAATTTAAGTGATATTTATTCGATGAAATCTGCTGTTTTGTACAGGGCCGGTTTTCAAGTTATTTATCATCTCTCCCGATGCTGAACCGATGTCCTTTCTTAGGCTTTTCCGTATTATATCCCAACGTTCAATATTGTCAATGCTTTATGTTTTCGCCGGTTGTCATTTCTTTTGATTAATAGTGATAAATTCCCGCTATATAAAATTCAAGGTGGGCCGGATTTAACCCGCCCACCTTGAATCCATTAAATATTTGGTTTTTACTAGTTGCTTGAGGTGTCGATCCAATCACCATTCGGGAAAGGACCGGGCCAGACCCAGCCGGCGCCGGGAGGTCCCGTAACACCTTTTACCCAGGGTTGGACCAGAACGAATGTGTTCGGTTGAGCAACGCAAATTTCGAAGTGCTGTTGCGCGACATACAGGTTTTCGTCATGAAGTATCTGTTTCACCGCATCGACGCTGGTAGCGGCCAGAGCCTGTACGCGCCAGTTATCAATCTTGGGGTCGCTCACATTGGGGATGTCGGTCATATTACCCGTCGTATACTTGGAAAGCTGGGTGAACGGGTCAGAGGTCAAACCGGTGCAGCCAAGGGCGCGTGCGCATAGCGCGGGATAGGTGCGGCCGGCGCCCAGGCAGATGCTGTTCCAGGTCGCGTCCGGCATCACGGTAATGCTCATGTTGATGCCAATGGCGGCGAATTCAGACTGCACAATCTGATACAAATCTCCGTTCGCTATCGAGTTGCTGGAAGCCAGTAATATGTTGGTGTTGAATCCGCTTGGGAAGCCGGCTGATGCCATCAGTGTTTTGGCATTGGTTACGTTATACGCATACTGTGCCTGCAGGTCTGCGGGCCACTGCGGATATGGGAAGCCCCATCCGCCTAACCCCATCTGATTTTGGGTTAATGATTGCGGCCACGGTGTGGCCTGACCGCCGTAGAAGTTGGTGGCGATTCCGGCAATGTCTATGGACTGCTGCATGGCTTCGCGGACCTGGATATTGCTGAAAGGCGCCAGGTCAACACGCGGGTCGACGGAAAGTTCTTGTGTGCCCGCATAAGTGTATTGAGTTATTTCAGGGTTTGTTTTCTTAAACGATGTCGCATCGGCAGCGGTTACGGAAAGACCGCCGATTTTACCGCTGCGCAGCGCGGCTTCGGCTGTAGCCTGTGATGCCACTATGATAATTTTCTCCGAATCCATGTAGGGGAGTTTATTCTGCGGCCAGCGCTCGTCATATCCCCAGTAATTGGGATTCTTTACGAACGATACTGAGCTGTTGTCGACAAAGTCAGACAGGAGCCACGGCCCGGTACCGATAGTATGGTGCCAGTCAATGATGGCGGGGTTGCTGGNNGTTGTATAGGCTGCCACACATTCAGAAGCTTCAAAGTCATTGACGCCGCCGCCGACCGTGATTAAAAGAAGTTGGGAAGAAAGAGGGGCGGTGCCCGCTGCGAATGTGAAAACGGCAGTGTATTTATCGGGGTTGGTGATAGATAACAGTGGGTTCCAACCGGTGCTCATGTACGGATCCCTGGTAGTAAAACCACTGCCCAGTCCTAATAACCGGTTATAGTGATAAACTACATCGGCCGCTGTGAATTGCCGTCCGTTTACCGGTGAGATATTTTGCCAGTAGATATTATTGCGGACTACAACCGTAAAGGTTGTGGGATTCGTCATCGCCCAACTCGTCAGCATGAAACCGTCGGCATAATCCGGCGGAAGGAAGTTGATGCTGAAGTTCCAGATGTTCGGGTTCGTGGTATAGGCGTTCTCGAACATCTGTTCCATGACGTTGTTATAAACGCCCGGGGACCCGTTTTGCAGATAGGGATCCCAATCAACGTAGTTAGCGTTGTACGACATCGTTAATGAGCCGCCATATTTCGGTGTGCCAAGGCTGTCCCACCAGTTCCCTGTCGAAGTGGTGTTTACCGCAGTGGTTGCAGTACCGGTGGTTGTGGTCGACGTTGTGCTAACTACTGTCGACGTTGTGGTTGTTGTGGTGGATGTAGTTGTCGTTTTCGTTGTCGTCGCACTTGTGGTAGTAGAAGAGCCGCAAGATGCCAGGAGCAGCGATGCTACCAGGAGAAGACTTACTGTAATCCAGATAACTCCTTTTTTCATTTAACCTCCATTATTTAATAATTCCCTGGAATATTTATTTAAATATTCAAAAAACAATATATAAGACTGGCTGTGTCACTCACCCCGATTACCCTCAGGGCTCCGGTCACGGGAGGGGACATCAACCACACTTAGCTGCGAGTCCAACCACAAACTCTCAGTACCCTGATCTCCCCAGGCAGAGCCAGCCTTACACAAGTAAAATATTTTACCATCGCAATGTTTCCATGGGGAATAAATTATCTTGTTGTTATTGAATGATTTATGGCCCAAATATAGTATAGTATTCAGTACCGAATATTGTAAGTTAAATCGCAGTATACCATCAGGCATTTTGTTTGTCAATAGCCTGTGATGATGTCCCGGGGATAATTCATATGAATACAATAAATCCGAAATAATAACATACGGAGTTTGTGATTTCACCGTGTTTTGTTGAAATTCTGAATACCGGATGAATACTTCCCGCCGCTTCACCGAATCCGCTTCTGGACTTTTTGCCAGGCTTCGGTAATCAGGAAGCTTTCTTCCATGTTGTCAATCATTTTCACGAAATTCTTCATCGGCACTGCCAGTGTCAGCATATCTTTGGGTACACTCACCCGGGCGGAAGGGTCGAACATACCGAGGATGGAGTGGGGATTTTCGGAAAGCTGCTCCAGATAAGGGTTCTGCACAATCGCCGCGCAGCCGGAGCCGAATGGAGCCTGGATTGCGCCCCGGTCTGTTTCGTCAAACCGCGCTAAAGTAAATAATCCGGAAAGAACGTCGGGAATCGCAAAAAAAATCACAACTTGCGGGTTATCCTTTTCATCCAGCTTATCCCAGCGTTTAAAAACGATATATTTGGCCGGGGCGGTGATGGTCGGGGTATTGTCAAAAATCTCCTGCACCATTTCCGGCGTCTGGACATAACGTTCACCGCGGACTTTGTTCGGGATGCCGCAGGAAAGAAAATAATTAAAATTCGGCCGGACATCCCGGGTAAAGCCGAGGAATCTTTTCCCGCACTTTAGCGATTCCGCGTCAAAGTAGATTGATTTCCCTGCTCTGACGGTAGCCAAACCCCCGATCACGCAGCGGGGTAAAGGCTCTTTCCCGGCCGGCAGGGCGCGGGTTTCGTCATCGCTGAAATAGAAGGTGATGGGTAATTCGGCGTTGTTAAAATACTTTTTCCAGAGGTTCAGGAACTTGTCCCGTAATTCAATATCCATGATCGCCTCCTCAACTAAAATACCGGTTTATTGGATTTTAGCGGCATACGAAACAGCTTCATTTTATTGACTATCTTAGACCTTCACCGGAACCTTGTCCAGCAGATAATCTTTTAGAATTTTGACATTATGCTTCGTTTGCCCGAGGTACTCAACTCCGTGAGCTGATGTAGATTTTGGAATTCCGAAGGTACTCACCCGTAGGCTGATGTATTGTAGTTGGAATTTTAAACGCCCTTGTCGTGGGTAATTTAATCGTGGTAAGATTATTCAGTAAGCCCGCTCCGCCTTGAATGGGGCGCTTGAAGGATTTAGTAATGAAAGTAACAACAAAGAAAATACGTTGTCCCAACTGTGAGAAACTGGTCATGGGCAGTGAAAAAAAAGTTGATGAAACTATCGATGTTACGTGCCCGGATTGTAACGAAGTTATCTGGCATTGGAACGGCGGCAACTGGCATCAGGTCAGAAAATAACCTGTCGCTAAATTAAAAAAGCAACATCATTATAATCGGCTGAAATTCTATCCGGATTCTTGCGGTAGTATTGCACGGCATACGGTAAAGTATTCAGGATATCCCCCGCTGTCATGCCGTCAGGTCCTTTCTTTTTAGCCGCTAAATCGCCGGCCAGACCGTGCATAAAAACACCCGTTCTGACGGCTGCTGTTATTTCTAACCCCAGGCAGAACATGGCCGCAATCGTACCGTTTAAAACATCGCCGCTGCCTGCGGTCGCCATACCGGCTTTGCCTTCGGTGTCCCCGGAATTGTTGATAAACACACGGCTGTCAGGACAACCGATAAGCGAATGCGGGCCTTTCAGCACGATATAAGCATTGAGCATCTGTGCAGTGGTCTGCAGGACACTGACCCGGTCTTTCTCGATTTCAGATTTATCCGTGCCGGTGAGCCGTGACATCTCGCCCATATGCGGCGTTATAATCGTTGCTGTTTTCCTGTCAGTGATTATTCCGGTATTTTCGGCAATGGCGGTGATGCCGTCGCCGTCAATCAACAGCGGTTTATCAATTTCTTGCACCAGCGTTCTTATGAGTTCCTGTGTCTCTTTGTTCAAAGATAATCCCGGCCCGATGATGACCATTTTCATCTTTTCGGCCAGCTTGAGGAGGGCGTCTTTATTCGATAATGCGATACTAGCGGAAGCTGTTTCTTCCTGGGGGACGATTACGATTTCCCGGCCTTTTCTCGCCACCGACGGCGCCAGGCTTTTCGGGCAGGCCAGGTAAACGTAGCCGCCGCCGGCTTTCAGAAAAGAATATGCCGAGGCATGCGGCGCCCAGTAATAATTCGCGGCGCCGGCAATCACCAGCACCGGCCCGTAGTCCATTTTATTGGAATCGGCCTTTCTTTCCGGTAAAGCAACTGCTTGGGCCAGTTCTACTTTGATTGTCTCGGATTCAAAAAGCGGGTGCGGGAACGAGATGTGCGAGACAAATAATTTACCCCCGCGGTTGTAGCCGGGGTAAAGCAGGTTGCCTAGTTTTGGCAAGCCGAATGTGATCGTGGCATCGGCCTTGATCGAGATGCCCATTTCTTTGCCGTTATCGCCGTTAATTCCGGAAGCGATATCTACCGCAAAGACTTTTTTCCCGCTCTCGTTGACCGCTTTGATGACCTCCGCTGCCAGGCCTTCAACGTTCCGGTCGAGTCCTGTCCCGAAAATCGCGTCCACCACAGCGTCCGACGCGGCAATCTCTTTTTTAAATCCACGGATTGATGCGACTTCTTTGATTGTAATTGGAAAACGCGTAACGATATCGAGATTCTGTCTGGCCGCGCCTTGATATTTCTCTTTATTCGCCGCCAGGAAGACCGTGACCTCGCCGCCGCACGAATGGAGTTTCCTGGCGATAACAAAACCGTCGCCGCCGTTGTTGCCTGGTCCGCAAAGTACGGCAAATTTCTTGCCCTCGATGCCGAACTCCCGCTCAATCACCGTATAAACAGCTTCGCCTGCATTTTCCATCAGGATTTCCGGCGGGATGCCGTATTCGGCGGTGGCCCGTTTGTCCATCCGGCGCATTTCTTCGACGCGGCATACTTTCATTTCTGCTACCCCCTTGGTATGGGAGGATTATTCCTCCATCCTTTTTAAGGATGGATTGAGGGAGAATTAGTATACAATAATAAATTTAACCCTATTATAGCAAAACGGAACAATGCCTTTTGGAGTATAGAGTTATCCTCCCTGCTTAAAGGATGGACAAAAGGAGAATTTGGAACAGGATTTTATAAAGCAGCCCTGAGCTGTAGGGGCGAGTTTCTATAGTCCGAATCAGAAGGCTGGAGCCATGCGGAAAAACTCATGAAGTAATGTATGCTCAGCCTTTCGCCATAGCATCATAAAAAGCCCGCCAGAACGGATCCACGATGGGGTGCTTTAATTCCTTTTCTTTGCCGCCTTCCACCAGAACCATACCTTTCTTGGCGTCAATCAGTTCTCCGACGACAGAAGATTTAATGCTTTTCTTTGCCAATGCCTTCACCACCGCCTCGGCTTTGTGAGCACGGCAGGAAGCAATCATTGTGCCCTCGCTGATCGAGGCATAAGGGTCGATTCCGAAATAATCGCAGATTTCCGGAACGCAGTCCTCGACGACGATTTTCTCTTTCTCAATCCTCACGCCGAGTCCGGCGGCCTGTGCGATTTCATAAAGCCCGCCCCAGATGCCGCATTCCGTGGCATCATGCATCGCGGTAATGCCGTTCTCCCTGACACCGACCTTGATCGCGGTCATGGCGTCTTCCACGATGGACATTTTGTAGAAGATGTCCTGCGCCTTTTTGCTGAAGTCTTTACCGAATTTCTTTTCCAGCAGCGCGGGGAACATCGTGGCAAAAATACCGGAAGCTTCGATCGCCGGGCCTTTGCTGATAATGATTTTATCGCCGGCTTTGGCCAACCGCGGGGTGACATATTCATCCATTTCCCCCACCCCCACAATTGTTGCGCCGCCGACCATCGGATAGTTGCAGTTCTCGTACCGGGCGGTATGCCCCGTAATCACCGTGATGCCCAATTTTTCGCATTCTTTGTGAATCGTATCCCAGACGATGAGCAGTTGTTCCTTGGTCATGTCCATCGGCAGGTTCAAGTCAATCGAGAGATACTTTGGTTTCAAACCGCTGGTTACCGAATCAGAAATGATGATGTGAATGGCAAACCAGGCTGCGCGTTCCCAGCCGTATTGGGGCACGATGAAAACCGGGTCGGTGGTAAAAGAAACCGCTTTGTCGCCGATGGTGACGATGCCGACGTCGACGCCGTGCTGCGGCCCGACGATGATATCCTTACTTTTTGCGCCCAAACGGGGGAAAATCACTTCGGTAAAGATTTCCGGCGAAATTTTTCCGATTTCGGGCATTTCCGCATTATTCGCGCTTTGTATGGTCTGTTTTTTCTGTTCTTTCAAGATACGCTCCTTTGATGCAGTTGCGAGTTGTCAGTATCAGGGTTCGGTTTGCACTTCCCATGTGTTTTCAACAACTGTGTCAACGCCGTCTACTGGTTCAATTTTACCGGTGAATTTTAGACCGTACATAAATTCATTTGACGGTTGACCGCCGGGTTTTGTCCAAAAGGCATAATTACCTTTCGAGTCTTTCACCGTAAACCACACAAAATAACCATCGGTCATCATCCCCGGCGTTCTCATTTCCTGAGGAGAAATTGTGATAGTGCTGTATTCAGGGCCTTCAACTAATAATTCCGGCGCGCGGGCGCCCATCCATGTGTAATAATACGGCGGACTTCCGCCTTCGACTGTAACGCTGAACTTATACTGCCCTGTAACATTAAGATTAGCGCCGAACTGGAATTCAGTGGGACCTTGAACGTCCGTGACAACAGGAACACCTTGCGAGGATGTTTTAGTCGTTGTTGTCGGTTCCGCTTTTA
>PMCB01000126.1 GCA_003153955.1 Dehalococcoidia bacterium
TCCGGGATTTGTATTTCCACCGGTTCAGCCTGCAGTTCAACCAGTCTCGAAGCATCCCATGTCCTGTTGGCGATCGGCCTTGATCCGGTGAAAGCCCACGGCTCCCTGCGCTTTACTCTGGGTAAATGGACTACCGAAGCGGAAATCGATAAGGTTCTGGAGACCTTGCCCCGCATCGTCGGCAAGCTCAGAGCGATGTCGCCCCTTTACAAAAACTAGAACGTTGAAAACAAAATCGAGGTTTTATCATGTACAGTGCCAAGGTAATGGACCATTTTCATAACCCGCGTAATGTCGGGGAAATGGACAATCCGGACGGGACCGGACATGTCGGGAATCCGGTTTGCGGCGATATCATGGAGATTTACATTAAAGTCAAAGATAATATCATTACCGATGTTAAATTTAAGACATTCGGCTGCGGGGCAGCCATTGCCACCAGTTCAATGGTCACGGAAATAGTAAAAGGCATGAGCCTGGAAGAAGCCTTAAAAATTTCGAACAAAACCGTAGCCGAAGCTTTGGGCGGGCTGCCGGCAGTGAAAATGCATTGTTCTGTATTGGCCGAGGAAGCATTAAGCTCTGCAATTGATGACTATCTGGCTAAAAACCCGGATAAAAATACCGATGCGCTGCGCAAATTACATAAAACCCAGCACGCACATTCGGAAGAAGAATCAGAATGAATGAGCTCGAAATCATGGAAGAAAAAACTATCGGTCAATTGATTGTGGAATTGAACCTTATGGCCAACCCGGGAGTATTGGCGGTGAATGGGCAAATTATTAATCCCTTCGAAAACAAAGATGTTAAGCTTAAAAAGGGAGATAAAGTTGCGATAGTCCCTATTTTTGAGGGCGGATGAGTCCGGTTACGACTTAAACAAATTATGAAAAAAGTATTAATCACAATGAGTGGAGGCGTGGATTCTTCTGTCGCCGCTGCACTGCTTAAAGAACAAGGTTATGATGTCACCGGCGTGACGATGAAAATCTGGGGCGGGCAACCTTCTTCGGAAGTCTCTGTTCATCACGGTTGTTATGGTCCGGGAGAGGAAGAAGATATCGAGGATGCCCGACGTGTTGCACAGCAACTCGATATTCCGTTTCGTGTTTTGGATCTTACTGGTGAGTATCAGTCCGAAGTTTTAGATTATTTTTCCCGTGAGTATTTATCCGGCAGGACGCCAAACCCCTGTGTCAGATGTAATCCAAACATCAAATTCGGAGCGCTGATCGAAAAAGCGCGCCGGAGCGGGCTTGTCTTTGATTACATCGCCAGCGGTCATTATGCCAGAATTGAATATGACGAAAGAGAACGCCGCTATTTACTCAAGAAGGCAAAGGATTTCACTAAAGACCAGTCATATTTTTTATCGTTTCTCTCTCAAAAACAACTCGCTCAGCTAATATTTCCGCTAGGGCAATATACCAAAATAGAAGTAAGGGAGATGGCCAACCGTTTCAAGCTGGACATTGCGGCTAAACCGGACAGCCAGAATTTTATTTGTGGAGATTATACTTCTTTACTTGTAACCGACTCCAACGCTGGACCGATTCTGGATCAATCGGGAAATGTATTGGGACAACATCAAGGAATCCAATTTTATACTATCGGGCAACGCAAAGGTCTGGGGATATCAGCGCCAAAACCATTATATGTTACTGAGTTGGACCCGGTTAAAAACACCGTAATCGTTGGTGATAAAGAAGATTTATTTAGTGACCAATTCGTCGTTTCCAACCTGAATTGGATCGCCATTGTGGATTTAAATCAGCCTCTTGAAATGAATGTCAAAATCCGCTCTGCACACAAAGAAACAGAGGCGCTTGTCACTCCGCTTGATGATGGGCATGTTCAGGTTACCCTGAAAGAACCGCAATCGGCCGTTACGCCCGGTCAAACCGCGGTGTTTTATCGGAATGAGTCCGTCGTTGGAGCTGGAATCATTGAACATATCGTTTCCAAAACCAAAACCTGCTGATTTGACTAATCGGTGTTTAGTGGTAGAATATCGCTAGGAAATTCAATTCTCTCACGTCCTTACTCCGGCTTTTTATTTGTCTCTTTATAATAGAATTACAACATTATTGGTGTTCGTTAACAAAAAGCGATAAGAGGGATATATCGTGAGGTTAAAAAATAAGGTCGCCATCATCACCGGGGGCAGCCGCGGAATTGGACGCGGTGTGGCTATTGCCTTCGCCGGTGAAGGGGCTGCTGTAGCCATTGTGGGCAGAAATAAAGATACCTGTGACGAAACCGCGGCTTTCATCACCAAGAGCGGAGGCACCGCTGTCGGCATTGCCGCGGATGTCTCCAAAGAAGCTGATGTTACCCGGATGATATCCCAAACTATCGACAAATTTAGCAGTATCGACTTGCTCGTAAACAGCGCCGCGGTGAATTTACCGTATCGTGAAGTGGGTGATATAATTCTTGACGATTGGAATTGGCTGATCGGGGTTAATCTGACCGGTATTTTCCTATGCTGCAAAGGCGCATTGCCGCAGATGAAAAAACAGCATTTCGGTAAAATAATCAATTTTTCATCTATAGGTGGATTGTCCGGAGCTCCGGGCAGGGCTCCATACCGCGCTACTAAAGCCGCGATTATCAACTTCAGCGAATGCCTCGCAGCCGAGGTTAAAGAATTCGGTATCGATGTAAATACAATCTGTCCCTGCGTCGTGGAAACGGATATGCTGCGGGAAACAAAAAAAACCGTGGCCATCCCCAATATTCCCATGCCGCCGGAAGAAATGGCTGCAGTCGCAGTGTTTCTCGCTTCCGCAGAGGGGCGGGCGATCACCGGCACCACAATCAACGCATTCGGTCAGGGCAACCCGTTATTTTACCTGCCTAAAAAATAATCGGGGCATCAACCCGGTTTTGTATATATCGCAAAAAACGTACTATACTTAGTACATGTTCCCTCGTTCTAAGCTCTTGAATCTATTCGTAAATCCACGATTTTTATTTTCAAATTATTTCCCGTACCCGTAATCCTATACCGCCATTTTAAGTAGTAAAAATTTCCCGTTGTTTAGTTAAAAAACTAATTTCAGGTATTTGTTTTAGATGAAACGGAAAACGGAATACAAATGGACGGCCTTATCGGTCACCTGTCTGGGTACCTTCATGGCGAATCTCGATTTAACCATCGTTGTTATCGGCTTGCCGACTATATTACAGCAATTGCACGCGACATTGGTTCATGGTATCTGGATTATTACTGGCTACACCCTCATGATGACGATACTTCTGGTCCTTCTCGGCCGTTTAGCCGATTTGTATGGACGGGTCAGGCTTTATAACCTTGGTTTTGCCATCTTCACCGTCGGTTCACTGCTTTGTGCTTTATCAAAAACCGGTGCGGAATTAGTCGGGTTCAGATTTCTTCAGGGTGCGGGCGCGGCATTACTATATGCCAACGGTGGGGCGATTATCACCGATGCGTTCCCTCCTGAAGAACTTGGTATGGGCCTTGGTATCAATGTCATGTCTGTGAATCTTGGCGCTATCGCCGGCTACACGCTTGGCGGAGTGATGATTAGCTATTTCGGGTGGCAATCAATATTCTGGTTAAATATACCGATAGGAATTTTTGGGACCATATGGGGATATTTGAATTTGAAGGAAATCAGCCGCAAACCCGTCGGCCAAAAATTTGATTTTGCCGGTTCGATCTTATACTGTGTCGGCCTCGCTACTATTCTGCTTGCCCTGACCATCGGAGACCCGCTTTCAATACGTAATCTGGTTATTTTTGGTGTCGGAGTTGCAGTTTTTATCGCCGTGATATTTGTTGAACTGCGACAAAAATTCCCGACGCTTGACTTAACTCTTTTCAATATCCGGCAATTTGCCCTCGGTAACATCGCCGGTTTTCTGAATGCAATCGCCTTCAGTTGCGGTCCGTTTTTAAGGTCTTTATACTTGCAATTGATATTAGGTTACAGCGCGGCCAAAACTGGTCTCTTGCTTATCCCGATGGAAATCATAATCTTCGCCATTAGCCCGTTGAGCGGAAAACTTTCTGATAAATATGGCGCCAAAGTTCTAAGTTGTCTGGGATTATTCCTTAACGCTTCCGCATTGTTCTGGTTTGCCTCTTTTAGCAAAGGTTCGAGCTACGGTGCCGTTCTTGGTAGTTTAGTATTGTTCGGATTCGGAATGGCTCTGTTCTTTCCGCCAAATTCCAGTGCGGTCATGGGTTCCGTTTCCGCCGAAAAACGCGGCATCGCAAATGGAATTAGAATGACCCTTAACCAAACAGGTAACGTTTTCAGTGTGCCCTTTTCTTTGCTGCTGATGACATTGGTAATGCCGTACGCCAAACTTTCGCAGATAGTTGGTAGTTCTCAGCTTCTGAGTTCCAATGAAGGCCCCGTTTTTCTAAGGGCAATCGATCATGCCTGTTTTATCCTCGGTATCATTACATTGTTCGCCATCATTCCGTCTTTAGGATTGCGATTTAATAAAAACAAAAAAACAGATTAATTGGTTCCTGCTTGCCCCGCTTGAAATTGTCACCTTTTTTAGTCTCAATTTTAGTCCGGCGGTTATTTGACAAGGGACAAACCCGATGCTACACTGGACGTAAATTTACACCCGCATCTGTTTTCCGGTTTTCCCCAAACTCCTCAGAAGAAATATATTGCCGGTCAAATAATTATTATTCAGTGAAGGAGGTTAATCATGAACTCAGAAGATTTAGAAACAAAGGTAAAGGCTCTCACCGAAACAGTGAAGAAGTTGGAAGCGAAGGTGCAGGCTCAGGAAGACATCGAAGCCATTAAAAAATTACAAAGGTCTTATGGTTTTTACCTCGAGCATTGGCAGGAAGATGAAATAGTCGAACTGTTTTCCCGCAGTCCGGATGTATCTCTCGAGATAAACGACACCGGTCTGTTTAAGGGATGGGAAGCCATCAAACAAAGTTTCAATTTTGCCGACCATTATACCGCCTACGGCGTGAAAAAGGCGCCCGGCGAGTTTTTGCACATCCTGATGCCTCTGGCCGGTATTGTCGATCTGGCTCCGGACGGAAAAACGGCCAAAGGCCGCTGGTATGGTTATTTCCTGGGAGCTATGCCCAGACCCGTGGAAACGAAAGCTCTTATCGGGTGCGGTATCTGGGAGAACGAGTATGTTAAAGAAGGCGGGATTTGGAAGTTTAAAAAACTCTTCTGGAATGATATTTTCTGCAGTCCGCTGGATGAGGGGTGGATCAAGAACCCGTTCCTGGGACACCCTATGAAAACCGTGGCTTCCAGTCCTGATTATCATTTTCAGCATTATCCCTCGGGATTTATCCTCCCTTACCACTACAAGAACCCGGTAACCGGCAAATAAAACTTAACATAATGTTATAACGCCGGTTATTTCCATCATTGGAGAGGGTTGAAAAAACAATCTGAGAGGGAAATATGAAAAGAGCTTTTACAGATATCCCGGAAGGACAAATGCACTACCGTATGGAAGGAACGGGTGAACCGGTATTGCTGCTCCACATGGCGGTGGCATCTTCNNCGCCCCGCGAGTATCAAATAATCGATCATGCCAAAACAGTGATCAGCTTCATGGACTCATTGGGAATCAAGCAGGCGCATGTTGCCGGCCAATTCTTCGGGGCTGAAATTGCGGTCGAACTGGCGGTAAATTGGCCGCAGCGGGTTAACAAATTGGTGTTGGCCGGCGCTGAATTTTGGGAACAAAGCCAGGCAGTGGATTTGAAAGAGCCTGATAATTTTACCACCACCGTCGAAATCAGAAAAGATGGTTCTCATCTGTTGGAATGGTGGCGGCGGGCATGCCTTTGGGGGGATTATCCGTTGGATATACTCGAGGAACGGGTAATTGAATATATCAAAGCAGGGTCGCGCGGTGAAGAAGCACACTGGGCTGGGGGAAACTACAATTCGAAGGACAGATTACCGCTTATCAAACGCCCGACGCTTATCCTTGATGCCACCGGTTTTCCTCTGCACTCCCGGTCGAAAGTTATTCAAAAATTGATCCCCAACAGCAAACTGACCACCATAGAAAACGGTCCCATGTACTGTGACCGTGCCATGCCCGAAGAATACGCCGGGGCCATTTTTAACTTCTTGAGCTCGGGAGGCTGATTGTGAAATCGAATGATTTAGAAACCGAAATTACGGCTCTGGGAGAAACTGTCAGGCAACTGGAAGCAAAAATCCGCCGCTCGGAAGATATCGAAGCCATTAAAAAGCTGCAGCGGGCTTACGGCTATTATCTGGAACACTGGCAGGAAGAAGAGCTGATCGGGCTGTGGTCGCACGACCCTGATATTTCCGTCGAGATAAATGATTTCGGCTTGTTTAAGGGATGGGAAGGAGTTCAAAGCTGTTTCCATTTTGAAGACCATTATCCCGCCTATGGGCATGCGAAAAAAGCACCGCCCGAATATCTGCATATTTTGATTCCCCTGGCCGGCATTGTTGATGTTGACCCGGACGGTAAAAATGCCAAAGGACGCTGGTATGGATATTTCCTGGGAGCGATGCCCCGCGAAGGGCAGACCAGGGCTTTGATTGGCTGCGGGATTTGGGAAAATGAATACGTCAAAGAAAATGGAATTTGGAAATTTAAGAAACTTTTCTGGAGCGAGATTATCAGCAGCCCCTTGGAAGAAGGTTGGGTGAAAAAACCATCGATCCTCAATCCGCCGCACCGCTACGGTCCACCTTCGGGGACAAATACCCGTTTTGCGCCGTACCCGTCGGGATATATTTTACCCTATCATTATAAAAATCCGGTCACCGGGAAATAGGCATAATCGGAGATTTTGTTTTCACCGGACCGGCTCAACTCTTGCTTTTCTTGCGAAATTTGGGCCACGGTATTGAAAATAGCTCTTTTCTGAAAACGATGATTTGAGCCGCGAGCAGCAGCATTACCAGGTCTATTGCCAGGCTTTGGGTACTCAATAATGGTCTGGCGATGCCAAAGCAATCGCATGTCTTGATATTAAGATTTAGAATCATTGCCACGATTTTCGAAACTGTAAAACTGATCAGCATCAGGCTGGCGGTAACCGTGGTTATCCTCAGGATAATCCCCAATACCAACAGGGTCCCGATGATTATTTCGGCATACGGTAAAATATGTCCGTACATCGAGGCTAACGTCGGCGGCAAAATTTGATACTCATTAATTTCGGTTACCAGTGCGCTGATGTTGTGTATCTTGGCAAAACCGGCAAATATGAAAATACCGCCTAATATTAAGCGAAATACAAGAGATGTATAATCGCTGCGTAAAATTACGGGGAGATTAGTTTTTAATTTTTTCCGGTGTTTGAATACCAGCCAAACCAACCAGCCAATGATTCCTGCCAATATCAGCGAAGCTATAACTATTCCCAAAATCATCCAGACGGTCCATATCAGGGAAAAACTGGCCGTTACCCTCGTATCTGAATTTAATGTCAGCGACGTTTCCGCAGAATTCGGGTCGCTGACATTCGGGGTCCATCTGTCAAATTTCCACCCTTTGTCCGGCGTGGCTTTAACATCTATCACGGTTCCTGTGGGATAAGGATACAGGCCGGGCGCGGGCAATATTGTGCCGTGTCCATGTTTGTCCATCGTCAAAATGGGAATTATCGGACTAAAGTTAGCCTGTAGATTGATATTGCAGTTCATTTCGATGGTGATGGAACTCGCGCTGTCGAATTCCGCTCCGCTCCAGGACACGAAACGGTATCCCTGAATCGGAATAGCTTCCAATTTCACTGGTTGCAAAGTGTCATAAACGTAGTAGGATAAGTCCGATGTCACGGGTGACCCATTTACTGTTACGGTGCCGCCGCTTCCACTGACAATCACGGTCAGTGTAAAAGGAGGAGCCGCTCAGGCTGCTGCCGGTTTGGTATCGATGATTGTCAGGGCTGATACCAGTAACAGACAAGCCAATAGGGTTATAATTATCTTTTTCAATTCATATTTCCTTCGTGCGCTGCCTGTAACATAAATACAGCAACACGGTTAGGTAAATTATATCATACCGGCTGTGGACAATCGGAAATTAGTTATTTACTGCTGCGGAATCGAACCGCTGTGATCAAACATGCAATCGCTTCGCATCAAGTATCATTTTTCGATAAATCAATTTATCTGGAAAATAAAGGGTCCTTATTTACGTTAATTTTACATCCGTTCTGAGTTTTAGCATGGTTCGGTGATGTTGACAAGTTTGTTTGCGTGTGGTAACATTCATTTCAAATTTATAATATTCCATCAGTGAATATAATAAATTTAGAATCAAAATTAAGAGTGTACATCCACTAGTCTTTTAATACATTCTGAGGAGGTGCAGGCGCAAACAATAGTCCGCAAGTCATTAATAGAATATAGAAGCAAACCATCACTGGGGGAATTAATACTCTAAAAGGATGTGAATAAATGAAAAAATCATTTATGGTTTTATTTGCCTTTCTTTTAGCAGTCGGTCTGATCGGTACCTCCCTCGTAGGCTGCTCAAAGACTACAACGACTTCGACTACTACTACCCAAGCCCTGCAGGAAAAAACAATTACAATTGGTGTCGACACCCCGTTAACCGGCGGTGCCGCTCCTTGGGGATTATCCGAAATGCACGGTGTCACGCTGGCCTGTGATGATTTTAATACAGCCGGCGGCCTTACAGTCGGGAATACCCATTACACTTTCCAGGTTGAAGCTCTGGATGATGCCTATGATACCACCAAAACTACTAATAATATCAACCAGATGGTTTATACTGACGGCATCAAATTCATGTTTACCTTCCAGACTGAAGGTTCATTGGCCCTTGCCCCCGCTTTAACCACGCAGAAAATTCTGAACTTTACCGTTGTAAATGACGACCGCATTATCGCACAGCCGACAGATTCGTATACTTATAGAACGTATATGGGTTTTTCCGTCCAGGCTAATGATTATATTAAATGGATGCAGCAGAATTATCCCAGCGCACATAGTCTGGCTGTTCTTACCACCAATGATACGAACGGAACTGTGACCGAAGGATATGCCAAGACAGCCGCCGCTGCGGCCGGCCTCACTTACCTCGCCCCCATTTTTTATGATCCCGGTACCACCGATTTCACTCCTTTTGTAACTAAGATGCTGGCTGAAAAGCCGGATATTATTTTAACCATTGGCGACCCGACCGGTGATGTCGGCGTTATCGCGAAGACCCTCAAAGGGTTAGGTTTTACCGGTATTCATGCTACCGGTATCGTCGGCGCTTCCGACCTCTTACCCATCGCCGGACAAGCTGCCATCGAGGGCATGTTAACCCTTAATATGCCGTTAATCGCCGGTGGACAGATTTCCGCCGCTGCTTTAGGTTTACCGGCTAGAGAAGATGCCAAGTGGGGCGCCCATTATTGCTGCACCTGGGACTTCTATAGCGAAGCAGGCATTATGCTGGATGCAATAAAGCAAGCCGGCAGTGTGGACCCGACTGTAGTCAAAGCAAAACTTGACCAGCCCGGTGCTCAGTTTAACTACGCTGCCATCAATAACGGTATCGCCACCTTTGGTTCCGCTGCCTCCGATTCTGTTTTTGGTGCTACGGTCGGTGCCCATCAGGTTACTAATTCCTGGCCCATCGATGTCATTAAAAATGGTGCGGATACCATCGGCACTATCATCAATCCGAAATAGTATGTTATAGCGAAGATACCACATAGTTAATGTTTGAATGAAAAATCAGGGTAGTGAGGCATATTGGCCTCANNTTATTACGGGAAATTAATATCTCAAAAAGATCGTAAATACTCTCTTAACGGGATACTGTTTATAGAACGGAGTAAAAATCAGGCATGGCTCAAGTATTTCAAGTCATTGTAAACGCGATATCGTTAAGTCTTATTTATATCTTGTTCGCCACCGGCTTAACCCTGATTATGGGCATCTTTGACGTTTGTAATTTCGCCTACGGTGAGTTTGTTATGGCCGCAGGCTTTGTCACATATTTCGTGGTAGGCAAATGGGGATTGCCTTACATCATCGCGCCTTTCGCTGCAATGGTTCTCGTCAGTCTTATCGGCGTAATCTTCGAAAAAGGGATATTCTACCCGATGCGAAACCGGGGCGGACTGGAACCGGCCCTGGCCACCTTCGGTTCGAGCAGCATCATGCAAACTGCCGCGCTAATTCTTTTTGGCGGCATGCCTCTGGGTGTACCGCAGATTTTGAACGGGCAATTCAAGCTGGGTTCGGCTTCAGTGCCCAACAACAATATTCCGATTATTGTCGGCGGTTTCTTAATGATTGCTCTTCTTTTCCTGTTCGTTCAAAAGACCAAACTCGGACTGGCCATAAGGGCTCTTCAGCAGGATCAGGATGCGGCAGCCCTCCAGGGAATAAATATCGCCAGCACGCGTATAGTTATCTGGGTGGTCGCCAGCTGCCTGGCGGCCGTCGCCGGGGTTTTACTGGCCTCGACCACTTATGTTACTCCCTGGATGGGCAGCGGCTACCTGCTGAAAGGGTTTGCGGTTGTTATCATGGGAGGATTAGGCAGTATTCCCGGTGCGCTCATCGGCGGTTTTGTCCTCGGATTTGTTGATTCTTTCGGACAGACTTATCTCGGCTCCTACAGTTACATGTTTGCCTTTGCTTTTATCATGCTGGTTTTGATTGTCAGACCGCAGGGCTTAATGGGGAAGCGATGAAGAAATCACAAAAATGGCTGACTTATCTTCCTCTTTTAATAATAATATTTATGTTCGTAATTCCGGTGTTTATGAATTCGCCCCGCTATATCAATCTTCTTATTCAGTTGTTTCTGGGCATTGTTTTGGCGATGGGGGTTTATTCCGTCTGGTCGGTCGGATTCATTAATGCGGCCCAACCGATTTTTTATGGCTTGGGGGCTTATGTAGTTACCTTGCTCATGATACGTTCGCATTTCCCCTATTGGATCGCCTTTCCGTTGGCCGGCGTTATTCCGGCGATAGTTGCTTTGTTGTTCGGGTTCGTCGGGTTGAAGATGAAAGGCGCGTATTTCCTGTTCCTTACTATCGCATTGAATGGTTTAATCTCCTGGCTGCTGGTCAGTTGGAAAAGTCTGTTCGGCGGCATGCTCGGTATTTTCCCCGTCCCGCACCCTGAAATCCATATATTTGGATATGATATTAATTTTGTCTCATCGAGAACGCCGTATTATTATCTGTCGTTGGTTTTAGCCGTCCTGACCTGCCTTGTCTATTTCAAACTGTACGGTTCGCGCCTGGGCCGGGTTTGGGAGAGTATCGGTAAAACCGAAGACCTCTTGGCGAACACCGGAATATCTGTTTTTACCCAAAAACAGATTGCCCTCGCCCTCTCCTGTTTCTTTGCCGGCTTGGCCGGGGCCGTGTGGGCGCCGTATATCACTATTGTAACTCCATCGGAATTCACGCTCTGGCAGGGAATAACAATTGTACTGGGAGTGTTGGTCGGCGGTATTTATAGTCCGCTGGGCGCCATTATCGGAACTGTTTTTATGGCAGTATTGAACCTGTTATTTACTTACCTTCCCAAACAGACAATTCAATATCAACCGATGATTCTGGGCCTTATCCTCGTGCTGGTATTATTATTCATGCCGACCGGCATCCTGGGTTTATACGGACGAATTAAAAACAGCATCAGGGAATTAACCGGTAAAAAGATAACGCCGGCTGAGGTTGATAAAACGACCACCTCATAGATGTATTTGATAGCAATACGGAGCGTAGCAATGGCTTTACTCGAAACTCAAAAACTGACGAAGACATTTATCGGCCTCAAGGCCGTGACGAATCTGGATTTGTCTGTGAATAAGGGACAGTTTTTAGGCTTGATCGGCCCTAACGGCGCCGGAAAGACAACTGCCTTCAACCTGATTTCGGGTGTTTTGCCGGTCACTAGCGGTAAAATAATTTATAAAGGGCAAGACATTACCGGTTTTAAACCGCACATTATTGCCCGTCTTGGGATTATCCGGACCTTTCAGTTAGCTTCGGTTTTTCAGGACTTATCCGTTTTGGATAATATCCGGGTAGCCCTGCATTACAAGTCCGGAGTAGGTTTTTTACAAACTTTGTTCGAGCCGCCGGCGATGGAACACAAAGAAGATGGCGCGGTCCGGGAAAAAGCTATGAAATTGCTCAATATCGCCGGTTTGACCGGGATGGCAGAGATCAGAGCGGGAAACTTGCCCGGCGGTACCCAAAAACTGATGAGCGTGATCATTGCCCTGGCCGGCGATCCTGAGTTGCTGCTCCTGGATGAACCGATGAGCGGTCTCAATGCCGAAGAAATCCAAACCCTTTTACGGCTGGTAAAGGCTATCCGGCAGGAAAGGGGCACTGGCATTATTATGGTCGAACATAACATGAAAGTGGTTATGGAAAATTGCGAGTATATCGTCGTCATCAATTTCGGCGAAAAAATTGCCGAAGGGACTCCTGCTCAAATTGCTAATGACAAACGGGTAATAGAAGCGTATTTGGGGAGCGAATAGTGTTACTTAACGTCAAAGACCTTAGAATATATTATAAAAAAGCTGAAGCTGTGAAAGGCGTATCTTTTTATGTTGAAGAGGGCACATTGGTCAGCATTATCGGTGCTAACGGCGCGGGAAAGACAACTATTCTGAAAACCTTGTCCGGTCTGCTCAGGGCAACATCCGGGGAAATAACATTTAACGAAAAAAGGATCGATAAGACTCCCGTTGACCAGATTGTGAAAATGGGTATTGCCCAGGTTCCCGCCGGCAGAAAACTTTTCCCCCAACTATCAGTACATGAAAATTTGAGCGCCGGAGCTTACACCATTCAAAATCGCGTTGAAGTTAACTCGCTGATGGATGATGTCTTTAAACATTTCCCGCGGTTGAAAGAAAGGCTCGGCCAGCGCGCCGGCAGCTTAAGCGGTGGGGAACAGCAGATGTTGGCCATCGGGCGGGCGCTGATGTGTAAACCAAAGCTGCTGGTAATGGATGAACCTTCGCTCGGGCTTTCCCCGATAATGGTCCAGGAGATTGCCAATATCATCAAATCGATGAAAGATGCGGGAAAGACTATCCTGCTGGTGGAACAGAACGCTAACCTTGGGCTTAAATTAGCTGATAGGACTTATGTCTTGGAACTGGGAAAAGTGGTACTTGAAGGGAAATCGGCTGATATTATGAACAACCCGATAGTAAAGAGGGCTTACCTCGGGGCCACGTAATCATAAAAATATTAGGCGCCGCCGCTTTATAAAAACTTAAGTATCGCTTCCGCAAATTTTTCCGGCATGGCCCGGTCGAGATAAATCGGCCCGTTTTTGATAATTGCCAGCTTACTGTTGGGAATTGAATCTTTAACCTTCGCTGCCCCGGAGAAGAATGGATCATATGTCGCAGTGAGCACCAAGGTCGGGCATGTAATCAGCGGCAACCTGCTTTTTAAATCATAGGCCATCGCTGTCACGTGTTCTTCCTCACCCCTCGGACCGGCTTTAATGTATTCCAGCATCCGTTCTTCCAGTATCTCAAGCGTGTAGTCTCCCCATAATGTGGTGCGCCGCCACCATTCCATCAGGTGAGAGCCGTCTGGTTTGATTTCAACCGGGCTCATGAAATTTGGCGGTTCCTCAAAAGGAGCGCCCTCGCCCGGTTCCGGCTTGTACCCCAGGCCGGACAAAACCAGCTTACTTACCCTGTCCGGATGGGTTATTTGCGTTTCCGCCGCCACTATCGAACCAAGATGGTGNNCCTGCTCCCAGAAAATCTATGGCAATGGCGCGATATTTTTTAGATAGAAAATGCATTGTTCTTGAGAACTCATCTGAGGACGATACCGCCATATGCAGCAGCAATATCGGTTCTCCGCTGCCCTCAATCCTGTAATGAATCTGTCCTTCCGGAATATCCGTATAAGCCCTTTTCATTTTTCTCTCCATTTTTTAGCATAAACTGACCAGGATAATCGTGTTTGTTAGTACTCTATCAGTTGGAGTATTGAAAATGATTATATTCTACCTTTTTTAACTAATCAATACACCGGATGTAAAAACTTTTCTGATGGTAAAATGCCGACTGGCATTAATTCGGTAAAAAGATGTTATAATTTTGTCATTATTTCCGGCATTATTTTATATTTATTCGATATTACGTCCGTTATAATAGGGCTTGTATGATTAAAAAGATTTTAGTTCCGCTTGATGGTTCTAAACTGGCAGAAAATGTTCTTCCGTACGTAGAAGAATTAGCCCTCAAGCTAGATGCCGAATTGGCTTTTATCAGCATCACCAATCGCGTCCAGGGTTATTGGCCTTTTGAAGACGCCAGCCAACCGGATGAGGTCAGATTGGTCCCTCAGGGCACCTGTACCATGGAAGAGCAGGCCGCAAAATATCTTGACTACGCAGCCAAAGGGTTGGAAGGCAAAGGAATTAAAATAACAAAAGAAGTTATCTGCGGCAAGACCGCTCAGGAGATTGTCTTCTACGCCAATGATAATCATTGCGAGCTGATTATTATCTCCAGTCATGGCCGGGGCGGTTTGTCAAGATTGACCCACGGCAGCATCGCTGCAAAGATATTGAAGACTGCAACCATTCCCGTGATGGTCGTGCGAACTGCCCAATCAAAATAAATTAGCTTCGTCGGGTAAAACACAGATAAGGGGATCTCTCATTTTTTAAGGTTTAGTGCAGGGTTTGTCCGCTTTGTATTTTGCCATTTTCCTCGTTATTTCGTTCATGTATTGAGCTTGTTTCGCCGGCGGCATGGTCGAAGTCTGGTTTAACTTCCACGCCTTTTCCGGGTCTGCCGGGTGATACTCGTTCCAGTGTTCCATTTTTCCGGCCAGCGTTAGGCGGGACCTCTTTTGCTCCGCTTCGCTGAAGACGACTTTTATTTCGCCGTTTTCTATTTTAAGTTCTCCGTAAATTCCGCAAATCGGGCACTGCACGGGATTCTTCCCCTTAATGGTTATTTCGTTCTGATGGCAGACCGGACATGTCCCGGTCTCATCGCCGCGCCATTTCATTTCCGGCCCCGGTTTACCCATCGCTTCCGCCACGTGGTATCCTAATTTGCGCGCTCTGGCCATCGCCGCATCGTCCAATAAAACCTGGCCTTTGACGATGTTGGTACCCATTACCATCATTTGGTCGACAACTTCCAACTGTATTGAAAAAGTCATCGTCTGGAATATTGACAGGCCCAAAGAAAGCCAATCCGGCGTAACTGAACCACCCACGGAAATAAAAGCGCCCGGCCGTGTTTTAAAACACCTTTCATCCACAAATACTTTTTCGCCCTGTTCTTTCAGCTTTTTCCGTTCCATCATCCAGGCAACATCAGACTTGGAACCGAACAGCCTGTCTCGTATTACCAGCAAATAACCCGGGGGTGTCAAACAATATACGGGGCCGCTTAAAATCAGTCCGTCGCAATCCATAATTTTGTTCCAGACGAAAACAGCGTCATCTTTGATAACACAGTATTCCTTGCCTGTTATTTCCGCCTGGCAAACCTTACAGCCGATACAGGGTTTGACGTCAACATCCAATAAGCTTAATACCTCCGTCTCCGTTCCCGATTCTGCTGCGCCCATCAGCGCTTCACGCAGTAGTATCTCGCTGTTTCCCATCCTGCGGCCGCATGAAATCCCTAATAGTTTCATATTGATAACCTCCATAAATTACGCTATTTTGGTGTATAATTCACTTCCGTTTCAATTATTTTCTTGATTATAGCAAAACGCCGCTGTTTTCGTAGCACGGGTTTTCCATCTGGTATATGATAACTTTGGGGGTAGTCTGAAGGTAAGGCGAATTTCTCGCCGGTGAGATAATTTTAAATACCTTGGCTCTTTTATACCGAAGTACTACAGTTTTTCAGATAAGCGCGAATGGGTGATGCCAATATCGTCTTATTTGTAGTCTAATAATCAGCAGAGGGGAAATATTGGGTTAGTCTGCCGTTGACAGTCTTGCTGGGGAGTGAAATTATGAGAAATAAATTATTGGCTTTAAGTCTGGTTTTATTGCTTATCCTGCCTTTGTTAATCTCTTGTACAGGGACAGGAAATTCCGGGGTCGCGTTGGTTCCTCAAACTGCCAATACCATAGTCGAAGTGCAGGTCGGGCAAATACTCAGCGACATGGTTTTGCAGGGTGTTTATTCCGGATTGGCCCAAAATAATCCCTCTTGGCCGCAAACTGAAGACGCCGCCGTCAATCAGATTTTACTCAAAACCGGATTGGATCTCTCCGGGGTTTCTACGGCGGTTTTCTTCGCAGATATTGAATCAAACGATCAGACACAAAATACCTACAAGGGCGTAATCGCTTCCGGTAACTTCAACGAAACAACTTCAATCGCCAAAATAAAACAGCAGACGCAGCAAACCCTGACTACTTCCGTTTATAAAGGGTTCACCATTTACACTGAAGCGCAGGACCGGTCCGCTATCGTATTTTTAAGTAAAAACCAATTCGTCTTCGGCTCATTAAAAGCGGTGCAGGATGTTATTGATGTTGCCAAAGGCAGTCAAAAGGCCTTAAGCGGTAATGTCATCAGCACGCTAAACCGTCTTAACCCGGCCCTGATTGCCGGTGCCTCTGTTGCCGTTGGCGGTTTGTTTAATCAGATGAGTAAAGATAGTGCCGAACAGAATACGTCCTCACTCCAATCCTTGCAGGATGCAGATTATATCGGTTTTGCTTTTAACCAGCCGAATTTTAGTTTGAGTTTCCGTGTCGATGCCCATTTCCCGGATGAAGGTTCGTTACAAAGTGCTAAAGATTCTGTCAATAGTCTTATCTCGTCGCAAAAAGCGACCAGCCAGGATTCGATCGAAAAAACTTTATTGAATAATGTTCAGGTAAGTGCGGCTAACTCATGGCTTTCGATTCAGGATTTAATCAATCCGGCAGACATTATGCCTCTGTTGGAAAGCACTACGACTACGAAATAATTTGACGCATAGTTGCTTCAATATAATCCCTTTTCGGCAAATTATGTGCCTGAATAACACCGGAACGTGGTAATATTAGTATTATTATCGTTCATGCGGTTCCGTGACAGTCTTTTCTGCCTGTATTCGCACGTTAATTTGATCGTAACCGTAAAAAGGATTTAAGTTGGATAATAATACCGGAAAATGGTGGGATAAGCTCGGCGCCCCGCAGTACGGCGGTGAAATTACTATCAGGGCTAACCGCAACATTCAGAATTTCGACCCGTATTTTGACGAATCGAATCTTTGCAGCATACAGGGCGCATGGATGGAAAGGCTGGCCTGCGATGATTGGACGCTGGATCCTTCGGCTTGGGATACCCAATTGGGCTGGCATCCCCCTCAAGTGAAGAAAGGCCTCCTGGCGGAAAGCTGGGAGTTTACCGGGCCTCACACCCACGTGGTGCATCTGCGCAAAGGAGTGCACTGGCAGGATATTCCGCCCGCTAACGGCCGCGAGTTCACTGCTGATGACGTCGTATTTCACTTTAAACGGTTATATGGTCCGGCGGGTGACTTTAGCCAGCCGAGTCCCAATCATGTTGGTGTTAACGCCTTCCCTGATCTGATTTCGGTCACGGCCGCCGACCGGTATACGGTTGTCTTCCAGTTTAAAACAGCAAATCAGGCGTCTGTATTGTGGACGCTCTACAATTTTAGCCTTGCACAGTGTATGGAAAACTCCGAGGCCGTGCAAAAATGGGGAGACGTCGGAGATTGGCATCATGCCATCGGGACCGGGCCGTTTATTCTCAAGGATTTCATTCCCCATAAGTCTGCATCCCTGATTAAAAATCCCAATTATTGGGGATATGATGAACGTCATCCGCAAAATAAGCTTCCTTATGTGGATGGTGTCAGGTATCTGATCATCCCCGAAGAAACTGATGCCCTGGAATTGATGCGCGCCGGAAAATTGGATGTGATGTTTGTCCTTTCGCCCGTGCCTGCGCACGCAATGAAAAAAACAAATCCCGAAATCTTGCAAATCCCGGCCGGCATAGCGCCTCCTCCCAGTTTGGAGATGAGGCTTGAGGCGGCGCCCTTTAGCGATATCAGAGTCCGGAGAGCCATGCAGATGGCTCTCGATTTGCCGGCCATCGCCAAATCGTACTACGGCGGTCTTGTTGATCCCTACCCTGCGACTATTACGTCAAGAACGATGAAAGGGTGGGGTTTCCCATATGAGGAATGGCCTCAGGACTTAAAGGACGAGTACGCTTACGATCCGGTAGCCGCCAGGCAGCTCCTGGCCGATGCCGGCTATCCGCATGGGTTCAAAACCAATGTCATTGCCAACACTGCCGCAGATATGAATATGCTGCAGATAATCAAATTCTATTTTACGAATATCGGTATTGATTTGGAGATTCGGAAAAAAGACCCCGAAGAATGGATTGCTTTTGTGGAAAAAGAACACAAACATGACCAGTTGATTTATCGCCCTTACGGGCCGTTTGGTCATACTTATGAACCGCAGCGGCAGATCGGAAAATTCCGCTTTGACCCGGTTACTAATAGCCTTTTTCAGAAAGCCGGTATTGCGACGCGTGAGGATGAATTGCGGCAATTGCTAAAAGAAGCGAACGAACGCGCCCTCCGCCAGCATTTTGCCATCTCCACTCTTCAGCCTCAGGGGTACGCTCTCTATCAGCCCTGGTTTAAAGGGTATAACGGCCAGGCCCATTCTATCTGGATGAACGGCGGCGGTCCTGTTATGGCCAGCTTCTATCTGTCGCGCTTCTGGATCGACGGCAAATTGAAAAAGAGCTTCGTGCATTAACCCTTCTGAATTATTTAAAGGAGCAAACATTGAAATGTTAGAATGTTCTCTCGAAGCCAATAAGGTTAATTGTACTTGCACCTATAACTGTAAACGCCGGGGTAAGTGCTGTGAATGTGTCGAACATCATCGTCAAAGACAACAGATACCCGCTTGTTTTTTCCCGGCCGACGTGGAAAAAACTTATGACCGCTCTTTCGCCCGGTTTGTGCAAGTTTGTCAGCAAAAAAGTTCCTGAAACGCATTTAAGAAAAAACAATACTCAAAAAAAGAGGCCGGGGTATCCCGGCCTCTTTACATAAAATACTATTTGGTCAGTCGCAGGTAAGTATCCTGATGATATTGTCGTCGGTCGCGCACCAGATACCGCCGCGTAAATCATCGCCATTGATCCGGCGCTCGGATATGAATTTTCCTTTTTTATTGAAACGTCCCTCATCCACCCGCAGCACAAAATTGATGTAGCTCGGGTGATCCATATCGTGGCCGTGCAATGTAAACTGCATATTTTCCAATGTCGGTTTGGGCCGCAGCATAAACCGGAAGTTGAAACCAACGAGATAAAATTCGTGTTTGTTTGCCTGGATTACCAGACCGGTTCCCGACTCATTTGCCATTTCTTTCAAGTGCCCGTCCCCGAACATGATAGTCGCCCAATATCCGTCCAGGTCCATGTCCTGTGTTGCCCTGCCGCGGATACTGCGCACCGGCGGTTCGTTGACGGCTTGGATTTTACCGGTCCCCTGATATTTGAGTAAAAGCGGAACAGCCGCCGCCACGCTGCGCGTCAGTAAAACCCTTCTGGCATGTTCCTGTGGAATTACACCATCCTTGTCTTGGTCATAGTGTACAAAATAACCGATGGCGTTGAAATTAGCGATGTCATCGAACATCCCGTTCAGGTTAGGATGGGATTCCACGATTAATAGCGGGTTGCTTTCCGTGGCAAACGGCGCGTTCGCCAGTTCATGGGTCCTGTTATCCGCCCCGAAATTATCTGGCGCGAATAGGTCCAGATAAGGCGCGAACCAGGTGTAGATGTCTATGGTTTTCGCCACAGCTGCGCCTGAAGAATAACGTTCGCCCGGAATCCCCAGGGCGCCTAAAGCTACATTGATGAACATCGGAATGTTATAGACAGCTTTTCCCGCCTTGGCAACTTCGTTAATGAATGAAGCGATACTCAACGCTGTCATTATCTCGCCGCCTTCCCATCCGAACAATTCCGGCCAGGTCCCGGTTTCTTTGCCGCCGCCGGCGTTCTGCCAGATTTCGTATACCTTGCCTTTACCGGCCTTTTTCATTGCGGATATTAATTTACCCGGCACCGGATGATTATATTCGACTTGAGCTTCCGGCCCGTAATCGCGGTCGCTGCCGCAAATTCCCGGCTCGTTTTCTACTTGCAAGGCTATAACCGTTTGCTCTTTGCCGTCCACTGATTTCAGGTGTTTGCACAACGCTGCGAAAGCTCTTTTATCTGTTTCAAGGTTCGCCTTGCAATGGGAAGTCAGTACCCAGATACTGTTGCCGGACGGACCGGTTACCCTCTTATATTTCCTGGGATTCGCTTTCATATATTCGGGGGCATAATCCATCACCCCGTTTTTCCAGGTAGCAAACCAAAGAAAGATTAATTTGAGATCGTATTTCCGGGCGAGAGAGATGGTCGTGTCGATGCTGGAGAAGTCGAATTTTCCTTCTTCGGGTTCCAGTTGGTCCCAAAAAATGGCATGACATACCGTGTTGGCATCACACAATTTTGACGCTTTAAAATTTGCCTCAATTTCTGAATCGTCACGGACATGATATCCTGCCATATAAATACGGTGCCTTCCGATAGGATAAAATGGCTCTCCATTCACCTGAAATACGCGCTTGATTGCTGTCATCTGGCTGCTCCTTTGTTTAATTTATTCTTAAAAAAGTGTTTTGAAAAAACACTGCCGCCGTTCCTTTGTGCTGATACTGAAATTCAATGAAATTCGGTTTCGCTGTTGTCCGGTTTGGTTGTTTCGGGTAACAATCCTGTTTTGATATCATCGGGTAGTTGACAAAGTATCATACGGATAGTATACTGACGATAAATTTTACAGTTAGATATCAAATATCATAACTTATTACGTACCCTGTAGCAAATAGATATTCATTGGCAAGAATAACCTTAACTGAACATGGAATTCGTATACAGCTATTAAGTTTGAAGGAGATGCGTAATGAAAAAAATTATCAATACCGTCGGCGTTGTTTTCATCATATTTGCGATTATTTTAAATCTGGTCGGCTGTTCCGATTCCGGGCTAAAGACTACCACAACGTCAGCTTCAGGCCCGATCACCATATACACTAATACTACTCCCGGCACTCCCTGGGCCTGGGGATCTAATGTTTCCGGCGTATTAGGTAACGGGGCCACGGCCGATACTAACGTTCCCGTCCAGGTTAGCAATCTGACCGGAGTAATCAGCGTTGCTGCAGGTCAGAACTCAACAATGGCGCTTAAGTCAGACGGAACAGCTTGGGCCTGGGGTAACAACGGTTTGGGGGAATTAGGCAACGGAACTACCGCGAGCATTAATGTTCCTGTTCAGGTAAGTAACCTTACGGGGATTACCGCCATCGCAGTGGGACAAACCCACGCCATGGCCCTCAAATCGGATGGTACCGTTTGGGCCTGGGGTGATAACACCTATGGAGAACTTGGTGATAGCAGCAATAATCAGAGTACCACTCCCGTTCAGGTGACCGGCCTCACCGGCGTCACTGCCATCAGCGCCGGCGGCGGTTTTAGTCTGGCGCTTAAGTCAGACGGCACGGTCTGGTCCTGGGGAAATAATACCTTTGGCGAATTGGGGCTCGGCACTACCGTCAGCGGCAACACTCCCGCCCATATCACCGGTGACCTGGGCACCGGCTTTCCCAAAATAATTGCGATCACTGCAGGCGCTGCGCACAGTCTGGCGCTTGCCTCTGACGGCACGATTTGGGTGTGGGGCTATAACGATGACGGCCAATTCGGCAACGGCACTGAAACAGACAGCCATACCCCTATCCAGGTGACAGGCCTTACCGGGGTTGTTGCTGTTGCTGCGGGTAATAGTTATAGTCTGATCGTCAAATCGGATGGCACTGTTTGGGCTTTTGGCTACGATCAATTTGGCGAGATGGGAAACGGCAGCCACGGCGGAGTATCGACTATGGGCAGCACCAGCGTCGAATCTCCTGTCCAGGTGACCGGTCTCACCGGTGTGAAAGCAGTTGCTGCCGGTATCGGTTGCTTTGCGCTTAAGTCAGACGGTACCATCTGGGCTTGGGGCTATAACCTGAGGGGTGAATTGGGCGATGGAACTACGATCGAGAAAGACACACCCGTGCAGGTTAGCGGCATTGCCGGAGCGGTTGCTGTCGCTGCGGGAACTGCCAGTCTGGCGGTTATTGCCCCATCGAAATAACAGCGTTCCTTGCATTAAGTAATCGGGTACAAAAAGCCAGGGGAAGAATTTGACAAAGCTTGGCGCTTATAGTAAGCTGTATTAATTTTATGTTAGATATCAAATATCATGTCGTATAAGCGGCTGATTATGGTACAATATCCGGCGATAATAAATGGCTATATAAATAATCGATTCTCGATAATTGGTGAAAAAGGTGATGGTAATAAATTACCGTAAGGGAGGCCTTGCCAGGGGAGTGCCAGGGTACTGTGAGTTTCGTGGTTGAACTCGTAGCTAAGTGTGGTAGACGTCCCCTCCCGTGATGGAGCCTTGGGAGTAATCGGGGTTAGTGGCAGGGCCGACCTTACTTAATAAGTTGAGAATATATCAGGAAATTACCTCGGTCAATGTAACAGAAAAATAATTGGCAGAATCCTGCAAGTGTTTTACATAAATTTGAAGGAGGTGCATAACCGGCGGTATTACATCGTTGATTTTTGATATTTTGTAATAATGAATTTACTGCCTTAATCCTGTACTCTTTCGTATCCACCGGCTTCGATATCTGATTTAGACTGCTTTTTAGTAACGTAACATCGTTATCATTAATCAAAAAGGAGAGAGAATGAAAAGCAAGATTACTGTGTTCGGTCTAAGCTTTCTGGTCGTTGTCTCGCTGCTGCTCGCATCTTGCGGCAGTTCAACCACGACAGCTGCTTCCACGACCGCAACAACACCGACAACAACCTCATTGATAACAACCACCTCCACAACATCAGTTACAACTACATCCACAACTACCACAACGCCCGTCACTGTTACCGCGACTACCAGTTCCACCGGAAATTGGTGGGATAATCTCGGCACGCCAATTTACGGCGGTACCATGACCATGTGTCTTAACGGTACTATCACCACGTGGGACCCGTACCTGACCGGTGCGACGAATATCGAATGCACTTATGCCGAAAGGACAGGGATGGACGACTGGACATTAAACCCGTTAACATTCGCTTATGGCATAACCTGGCGTCCTCCGCAGTATGTTGCGCCTTGTCTGATGTCCAGTTGGGAGTTTACCTCCTCTAACACTTTTGTTTTACATATGCGCCAAAATGTTTATTGGCAGAACATCGCGCCGGCAAACGGCGCGCTTATGACCACTGCTGATCTGGTTTATGACTATAGCCGTGACTATGGCCTTGGCGCCTTTGCCAACCCTGTAAATGCCGCCAGTTCTATTGGCGCAATCTTGACTTCATTAACTTCTACCAGTTCTACGCTCGTTTTCCAGTTTAACATCACTAACCCTGAGACTATCCTGGAGACTATGCTGGTAACCGCTGTCAATAACCTGGAAATCAACCCGGCCGCTGTCCAGCAATGGGGCAGTATCACTCAGTGGAACCATGCCATTGGCACCGGTCCCTTTATGATGTCTGATTTCGTCGATTCCAGTGCTGCCAGACTGGTCAGAAATCCCAATTATTGGGGATATGATGAACGGCACCCGAAGAACAAGCTCCCCTATGTTGATAATCTTGTTTATCTCATCATCCCGAACCAGGCAACGGCGCTGGCCGCTATGCGTGTCGGCAAGATCGATGCGATGGACGGAATTTCGCCGGTTAACGCTCAGGCGATGGCGCAAACCAACCCTGAAATCATTCAATCGACGACTCCGAATAACTCGAATTGCAGTATCGACCCCAGAAACGATCTTGTGCCTTTTAACAACCTCAACGTCCGAATCGCGATGCAGCAGGCGATCAACTTCCCCCTTATTGTCTCCACATACGATAACAACCAGGCATATCCGTATCCCCTGGGCCTGACTTCATATCAGGAAACTGGTTGGGATTGGACCTATGACAAATGGCCGGCATCCCTCCAGGCGGAGTATGCCTATAACCCCACTAATTCTAAAGCGCTCCTGGCCGGTGCGGGCTATCCTAATGGGTTCAACACCAGCGTCACCGTTGCCAGTAATGCCGATTTGGTTTTACTGCAATTGGTTCAGTCTCAATTGGCGGCCGTCAATATTAATATGGCCATAAACGTTATGGATTCCGCTGCATGGACACAGTATGTTCAGGTAAACCACCTTGATCCACAGATGGCTATGCGTTCCGGTGGTTCGCTTAACCTGAGTTATGAACCTATTACTCAATTGAAACGGTTCCAATATGGTTATACTACTGACTATGCTCAGGTAAACGATCCCACTTTTAACGGTCTTTATGCAGCTTTTAACGCCTGTACCACCGTCCCTGACATGCAGGCAATACTGTTAAAGGCCAATCAATTGGTCGCGTACGGGCATTGGGTTATCAATTTGCCCGCACTATACAACTTCTGTTTCAGTGAACCCTGGCTTAAGGGTGGTTTCAACGGTCAAGCCGGGGCAGTTTCATCAACCGGTGCAGGCCCCACCTCCGCCGGCACATATCTGTCGCGGTTCTGGATTGATCCGGCCGTTAAAGCAGCCAAATCGCACTAGTTATTTTACCCGGCAGACAAAGGTAAATTTGCTTGGTGGCAATGCTGAAATAGTGAATACCCCCGGATTTCCGGGGGTATTCACTGGTTTTTTATAAACTAATAGGAGAATTTAATGGCAAAAGAGATTAATCGTATTTTTAAAGTGGACGGTAAGCCGTTCTATCCGCTGGGCAGGCACCATCTTTATATGGGCGGCTATACTGCCCGTGACGAATCTGTCATCGAAAGAAGTTTCCAGGGACTAAAGCAATGCAACGGTAATACCATGGGTGTCCCGATTTATTGGGACCAGATTGAACCCGAAGAGGGTAAATATGATTATTCCAGCGTAGATACGCTGATCAGGATTTCCCGTAAATATCAGTCAAAATTAATCTTCCTTTGGTTCGCGCACTGGAAGAATGGTGTCATGGATTTTGCCCCGGCCTACATGAAGGCTAACCCTAAAAAATACAAGCGGGTGATCGCTCAAACCGGCGGTTCTCTCTGGGTTCTTTCTTCGCATTGCAAAGCGAACCTGGAAGCCGATAAAAAGGCTTACACTGCTCTTTGTAAACACTTGAAAACTGTCGATGGCAAAGAGCAAACGGTTATCGGTCTGCAAATTGAGAACGAAGCCGGTATCCTCGGCAGCGAACGCGATTATGGTTCCGAAGCGCAGTCTCAGTATGATGGTCCTGTGCCGGCAAAGTTACTCTCGGCGATGAAAGCAGCCGGCAAAGGCGAAGTTTACGATCTCTGGCAAAAAGCCGGCGGGAAAGCCTCGGGCAATTGGCCGGAAATATTCGGTGTAGAAGCTGCTGAATTGATGACCGCCTGGAGTATTGCCTCCTTTATTAATGAAATTGCTAAATCAGGCAAAGCTGTTTATAACATCCCGATGTTCATCAATGTTTGGTGTTCGGAAGCAGGCTGGTGGCCGATTCCTGGAGAGGCATATCCCTCCGGCGGCTGTGTGCATAAAGTAATCGATATCTGGAAATGGTTCACTCCGTATTTGGATTTATTCGCTCCCGACAACTTCCAGCCGGACCGTATTTCCCATAATGCCGTGTATTGTAATTACGTTCGTGATGATAACCCGCTGTTTATCGTTGAATCTCACCCCAATTTGAACGGTATGTTTTACGATATGGCTGATTTTAATGCCATCGGTTATTTTGTGCATTTCAGTCAGAATGAAGACGGCACTGTTCCTCCCGAGCAGCAAAGGAGGATGCAGATTACCCGGTCGGCAGCCGCCATGTTGCCGCTTTTACTCAAATATCAGGGTACCGGCCGCGTCCATGCCTTCGAGGAGGGCGATCCGGGAATTCACGGACGGCTAAAATATCCCATGGATTTCGAAGGGCATATGGGCTTAATCGAAGTCAGCGAAAGAAATCCCACTCGCGGCGCCGGTCTTTTAATTCAGGCAAATAAAAACGAGTTCTATATTGCCGGTATCAATTTCCGTCTGATGCTGCGTCCCAAACCGGTTATGGGCAAGACTTCAGTCGCTTTACTTGGCGGCATGGATTTAACCCATCCGAGCTTCGTCAATTATACGGAACGGGTTGATGTCGGTCACTTCGACAAGAACGGCAAATTTATCTCAGATGTGCGGAAAAACGGCGATGATATGCGCGGCGGCGTCTGGGTGGGGCCTGATGACAGCGTCACCCGGATTATTACCTGCGATTAATCCTTCCGTTAATGTTAATAAATTAGTGTTGGTGTTAACGATTGACCGGGCGGTAATTAAAAAGTGCTCGCCTGGTCAATCGTTACATCGGGTCGTTAGATTCACATTCTTTTAAGGCGTTGGCGCTCATCACATTTCAACGTATATCCTGAAATTCACGGAGGGTAACAAAAATGAAATTAGCTTGCAGCACCGTTCTCTTTAACCAGTTAGACCTTTACGGCACACTTCAGCACCTGGCCTGGGCCGGTTATGAAGGCGCCGAACTGGCTTGTTTAAAAAGTCACGCCCGTCATGTTGAACCGGATACTCACAAAGCCTATCTCGATGATATAAAATGGACTGCCCGGAAACATGGTATCGAGTTGCTGGCAATCCATCTTGATGCCGACGGTAATACAGTCGAAGAAAAGATAAAATACGTCACTAAAATGTTCGATGTCGCCCAAAAATTAAACATCCCTGTCGTCGCCATTCCGGCCGGGGGTAAAACCGGCGATAAAGAATTGACCAAACAGGAGTTTAAATATATCGGCAAACTTTGTGAACAGGCTGAAAGCCGGGGAATAACGCTGGCTGTCAAATATCACAAAGGGGCATCGATTTATAACCTCGCAACGCAGATCCAGTTGTTGAACGAGGTGAAATCGCCTGCTCTTGGTGTTAATTTAGACCCCAGAGAAATCTACAAGGCCGGTGAGGATTATTCGGAAGTAATTTCCAAGCTCGGTAAAAAAATAGTCCATACCCATATCCGCGACTATCCCAGTCCGGAACAGGAACCGGCTTTGCCCGAAGAACAGATTTTGGGGAGAGGGAAAATCGATTACCCCCTGATTCTCCGGAAGCTCAAGCAGGTTGGCTATCAAGGGGCGCTTTCCCTGGTGATGGTCGGCGCATTTACTTATCCGCTGTCAAAGCAGATGGGAATCGCCGCGGAGTGCAGGGGTTACCTTAACCGTTGTTTGCAGGAACTGAAATAAAAATCCATCTTCGGAAATTGATATTTATCAGAGGAGAATGAAAGAATGGCAGATACAGCGTTGATTGACCGGAACAAAACGGCGGTTATTATTATCGACTTTCAAGTCGGTAGTTTGGGCTTTTTCCCGAAAGAAATCGAAGATGGTCTCATTTCACGGGCGAATCAAGTATCAGCCGCGGCCCGGCAAAAGGGCATTCCCGTTATTTTCCTCCGATTCCAAAAAGCAGAAAGGACCCCGGACACGGAACTTCATCCCCAATTAGTCGTTCAATCAGGTGAATTGGTGCTGGCTAAAAAGAAAAGTTCGCCATTCTCTACTACCGACCTCGATGAAAGGTTGAAAAAACAGGGCATTAACACTTTAGTGATTCTCGGAGTTTACACCGGGGGCGCTGTCCTATCCACTGTAAAATGGGCGGCGGAAATGGATTATCAGATGTTTGTCCTCTCCGACTGTTGCGCCGAACGGGATGAAGAGGTCCAGCGGGTATTGATGGCAAAGGTGCTTACTCACAAAACGACCGTACTCACTGCCAAAAGCTTCCTTGAACTGTTAGCCGGGAGCTAAAACAAGATGGTAACCTTAGTTGCGCCGGAATAAGCTGTAATATTTTATTTACCTTAGGTATATAATGTTATATGGTACTATATAGTAAGTTTTTGTATTATTGATATCTCCCTATGTTGATTGTTAATGATGGCTTAACGAAATACGGGTGAGCTTATTCTACCGGGTCGCAAAATATCTGTTACAGGGGTTGTTTTATCTATGGATAGTTTAGAAGCCAAAATGTCTAAAAACAGCAGTAAATATGCCTGGCATCTGATCGGTAAAGCCAGTCACTTACTGTTTTGGGTTCGGCAAAGAGAGTTAACCCCGTATAATATCCTCCCCAGGCAGGCTTATATTTTATCGCTGCTTTATAACCTTGACCATAAAGCGACATTGGATGAATTGTCCCGGCTTACCGATCGGAAAACCGGCACCCTTTCCATCATCATCTCAAGAATGGAAAGAGATGGACTGGTTAAAAAATTGCGTGAAAATCCCCGGTCGGTTTTATTGAAGTATGAATTAACCCCAAAAGGGATTGAGGCGTACAAAACCAGCAGCAAGTTGAAATCGGAGAAAGCTATTTTTTCTGTTTTATCCGAGGATGAACGGCAGCAGCTGATATCGATATTGGAAAAAGTTATTGCGCGGTCGGAAAAAATAAAAAAAGCCAAGCAGTCCTGAGTTCCGTTCTAGCAGGCACCAACTCGGATTCGGACATCTGCGCATGGCGTAATAAAACAGCTTAAGAAACCCAATGACGAAGCAACAGGCATCATGGTGGGAAAATATTGGCCAACCTGAGTACGGTGGGGAAATCGTCCTGCGTATCAACCGGGACATCGCCAATTTTGACCCTTATTTCTACGAAATGCTGCCGAATATCGATTCCGCCTGGATGGAAAGGCTCTTCGCCGATGATTGGACGCTGAACCCGCAGATATATCGTTATAACACTCATTTCCGTCCGGTTGAATTCGTTAAAGGCCACCTCGCGGAAAGCTGGGAATTCCCCGATCCGAAAACCTTGGTTGTTCATCTCCGTCAGGAAATTCACTGGCAGAATATCCCGACGGCTGATGGCCGGGAGTTTACCGCTGATGATGTGGTATTTCACTATCACCGGCTGTATGGGCTGGGCAGCGGTTTCACTCAACCCTCGCCTTATCACGCTTCGGTCAGCGCCTTTAAAAAGCTGATATCGGTCACCGCAGTAGATAAATACACTGTCGTTTTCAAATGGCAGATTCCTAATTCTGAGTTTATTCTGGAAACCCTGCAGGCGCCGGTTGCCTCATTGTGTCTGGAGAATCCGGATGCTGTGAAAAAGTGGGGAAATGTTGCCGATTGGCATCACGCCGTCGGCACCGGTCCGTTTATTCTAAGGGACTTCGAACCGGGCATTTCTGTGACACTGCTCAGAAATCCTGATTACTGGGGGCATGACGAACGGTATCCCCAAAATCAGCTCCCCTACGTGGATAAATTCAAGATTTTAATCATCCAGGATGAAGCCGCTGCCATCGAGGCAATGCGGCAGGGCAAAGTCGATGCCCTCGACCAGATTTCTATTGAACGCGCTCAGGCCCTGCAAAAAACAAATCCCGAAATATTACAAATTATGACCCCTTCTCCCAGTACCCCTTCCATCGACCCGAGAAATGACCTTCCCCCTTTTAATGACATCCGTGTCCGTAAGGCCTTACAACGGGCAATCGACCTGCCAACTATCGCCCGGACATACTACGGCGGTAAGGCGGTGCCGAACCCCTCTGCGTTGACCTCGCGTGATGTGATGGGGTGGGGATTCCCCTTTGAGGCGTGGCCGCAAGACCTGAAAGACGAGTATTCTTATGATCCCCAGGCGGCCAGGCAGCTTTTAACTGATGCCGGTTATCCCAACGGATTCCGCACTAGCATCGTGGTGGAGTCAACCGTGGACATGAAATTATTGGCAATTGTGAAATCGTATTTTGCGGTGGTTGGTATTGACTTGGAAATCCGTCCGATGGAAACCGCGTCCTTCGTCAGTCATGTGTTGACCGGCCACAAGAATGACCAACTGGTACAGCGCTCGGCATCTTCATTGGGGCTGGCTACCGAACCTATTCGCCAACTGGAAAGGTTCCGGACCGGTGCCGTACCAAATTACATGATGGTGAGCGACCCTGTGTTCGATGCGTTTCTTCCCAAAGCAATGGCCGCGGTAAATGTTGATGAAATTAAACAAATAGTCAGGGATGCCAATGAATATGTGGCGCGGCAGCATTTCGCTGTCTCATTAGTGCAGCCGATGCAGTACGCTCTTTACCAGCCGTGGCTCAAAGGATACAATGGCCAATTTTTCGCGGTTTCGGCGGCTTCCGGCGGCCCGCCGCTTTATTTCTTTTATCCGGCCCGTTTCTGGATCGATCAAAAGTTGAAAAAGAAGATGGGGCATTAAGGCTTTGGAATTAGCCGTTATTATTGATTAAAAAATAAGCTGTTGGCTATAATTATTTTGGTTGACCTTACTGACTGCATATTTTGAGCTATTTAAAAATTGGAGATCATAATGAAGAAGGCCTTATTTACATCTGTAGTTTTCGCCGCTGCGCTACTCTGTTCTTGCGGTTCCGCCGGTGCGAAGACTTCTGCGGTTACTTCACTTTCAGGGACATCTACGCCTGTATCCGGAACCAAAACAACCGCCGCTTCCACTCCGGCGCACCCTGCCCTGCAAATTATGGGAGTCACCAGCTATATTGATGAAAACGGCTATTATAATCTGGTTGGTGAAGTGCTTAATTCCGGCGACTATAACATGGAAAATGTCGATATAATCGCTACTTATTACGATACCTCTGGCAAGGTTATCGGGACAGCAGATGCTAATACCGAACTTTATGTTATTTCTAAGAATGTATCTGCGCCTTTCAATATTATCCCCGATTCAAATAAAATACAGCCGGCAACCTACAAACTCGATGTGCAGGCTGATATGACCAACGACCGGCCGTTCTCCGGTCTCACTGTGCAAAACGATTCAGCATCGATTGATGACACCGGGAGTTATGACATCACCGGGCAAGTCAAGAATGCCTCAACACAGCCGGCTGATGAAGTAAAAATAATCGCCACTTATTATGACGCCGCTAAAAATGTTATCGGGACATCTTTTGTTTATGCTAACGATGCTGAAATCGCGGCCGGCCATATCTCGACATTTGAATTAAGCAGCTATCCCCAGCAGATTCGTCCCGCCGGCTATAAATTGCAGATCGAAGCGCAATAACGGTAAAATTTCATTGAGTCCTTTTTCCCTTGAGGTGAGAAGGGGCAGGATGGTTTAAACCTAGTACTCCATTAGCAGAATCAACCGGGCACATGGTTCATAAATAGCAAAGTTCAAGATAAATTAGCATTCACATTAAGCAAGGCTTGAGTTAGAGGGGCGCAGCCCCTCTAAGTAACCTCCTCCCTCGCCTTGAGCCCTCAGGCGAAATACTTTTGCTTCCGAAGGTACTCGGCTTAACGAGCTGATGTATTAAAGCAAAATGTAGAGGAGAGGGAGCCAGAGGGTGAGGTTTTATTGGAGCAAGCAAATACTGACATCAGGAAATATTTCGTCTAATTTCATCGTAATAAAAGGGGAAAAAGTGTGAACAACTTCCTCGGTTTAAAATGTTCACCAGGTGCTAGTTTGCACAACGAGGATGTACAGCAAAGCTGATAGCTATTTCCCCTCAATCTCCGCCATTATCATCTTTACCACTTTCGGCACCGCCGCTCTCACTGCAGGCGTCATTTCACTACCGATGTCCTCGACGCTGTGCGTCTCGACGGCAAAAATAACAACATCAGCGGGCATTTCTCCTGGAAACAGGCTGTTTCCGATTTCCAGAGTCGTTCGTAACGCCGCATCATGGGGAGTAATTGAGCCGTTAGTTTGTGCCAGGTCTTTAAGCGTGAGGCGGTGGATTTTCCCGACTTCAGTGTTCTCCGTCAGGATTGCATCGGCAATAATCAGTCGCCTGTACCCCCGGATATGTTCCAGTAAACTCAACCCGCCCGCGCCCGTTTCTTCAACGGTAACATCGGCATCACTGATTCTTCGGGCTGTTTCCCGGGCAATGTGAATCCCGACTCCGTCATCCCCCAGGATGTCGTTGCCGATTCCCAGCACCAGTGTTTTCACTTACTGCCTCAGGGTTTCTCTGACTGACCCGTCCGCTTCGTGGATTGTGACTTCCAGCGGCATGTGGCCGAGCGCATGCGTCGAGCAGGAGAAGCACGGGTCGTAACACCGGATGCCAACCTCGATACGGTTGAGGATGCCTTCGGTAACTTTCCCGTTTTTGATATACTCACTGGCTACGTCGAATACGGCCTTATTCATTGCCAGGTTATTATGGCCGGTGGAAACAATCAGGTTGACCTGTTTGATCTGGCCGGTTTTATCCACTTTATAATGATGGATCAGCGTGCCGCGCGGCGCTTCGATGACACCCACGCCTTCTTCATTCTGCACTGTTCCGTTTACCCAGATATCTTTGCCGCAAATCGCATCGTTCTGTACCAGCGCTTTAATCTGTTCGGCGGCGTTCAGCATTTCGATCATTCTGGCCAGATGATAATATAACGAACCGCGTAAAACCCCGTTTTTACTCATTTTGCGGGCTTCCTTGAATTCGTTATTGGCTAACGGCGTGCTGTGCCCTTCCGCCGCGTTGAAACGTCCCAGCGGTCCCACTCGGTACATTCCCGCCGGATAACCCATTTTCTTATAGAACGGGAACTTCAGGTAAGACCAGTCTTCTACTTTTTCCTCGATGTAGTTCAGGTAATCTTTCGGCGCGAATTTTTCTTCCAGCACCGCTCCGTTCTTGTCTTTCATCCGCAGGTTACCGTCATAATATTCGACATTGTTATTTGCGTCGACCAGGCCCATGTAGGCGCTGTCGAAAGCGGCAAACGTATCCGCCAGTGTTTTGTTCTCTTTGATATATTCTTTCACCATCTCGACTGCCAGTACCGAATCGGCAATCGCCCGGTCGATCTG
>PMCB01000133.1 GCA_003153955.1 Dehalococcoidia bacterium
CCGCGAAGTGCTTTCGGGACAGAAAACAACCGGAAAGAAGGTTATTGTGATGGGCGGCGGCTATGTGGGCTGCGAAACCTGCTTCTTCCTAGCAAATAAGGGCATTGAACTTACGCTCGTATTTCGCAGTGCGAACCCTGCGCTCGATATCCAGTTCTGGGAGAATCGAACTCATTACTGGAACAAGCTAAAAGAATACGGGGTCAAAGTGATACCGGAGGTAAAATACGGAAAAATCACCGCCGATGGTTTATCCCTGACCGATAAAGCAGGCAAAGATGTTTTTGTGGCTGCGGATAATATCGTGTTAGCAACCGGCGCCACTCCGGACAAAGCTTTGGGCAAAGCCCTGAAGGGTAAATATCTGGAATTCGCGGAAATCGGTGACTGCGTAGAACCGCGCCGCATACGTGAGGCCATCGAGGAAGCGACCTGGTCGGCAGTTTTATTCTAATAATAATAGTAAAGGAAGCGGATTATGAAAGCTGTGGTTTTAAAAGAAATCGGTGTCATCGAAGTGCAGGACGTCCCCGAGCCGGAACCGGAGGGGGACCAGATTAAAATCAAAATCGCCTATGCCGGCATCTGCGGCAGCGACCCGAAGATGATCGCCGGATTGAACAAGCCGGCTTACCGGGAAGGCGCCATCGGCGGGCCCGCGAAAACCACACCGCCGCGCCCGGGAGTTAGGATTATGGGACATGAAGCTTCCGGCATAATTGTGAAATTAGGCAAGGATGTTAAAGGGAATTTCAAAGTCGGTCAGCACGTTGCGATGGATTTCCGCAGCACCTGCGGCGGCTGCTATTATTGTTCCAACAAAAAGGCGCATTTTTGCGAGAGGGTTAGCAATTTTTCAGGGATGATGGCGGAATATGCCGTTTTCCCGCAGGGCATTGTCTTCCCGCTGCCTGAAGATTTACCGCTGGACGCCGGCGCGTTTCTGGAACCGGCATCGGTGGCTGTGCACGTGCTCGATAGAGCCCAAATAAAAATCGGAGATTCGGTCATCATTACCGGCGGCGGCCCCATCGGTTTACTGATATTGCAGTTGGCGCTTAAAGGCGGCGCCTCAAAAGTGCTGGTTTCCGAACCGGTGGCCGAAAAAAGAAAACTGGCCGAACAATTGGGTGCGGTGGCGGTCGACCCAACAAAAGAGGATTTGCTGGCAATAGCCAACAAACTGACCGGCGGCCGGGGTTTTAACGTCTGCATCGAAGCCACCGGCATTCCCGCGATCGCCCGCCAATTGATACTGCTGGCCGAAGGCTGCGGCACGGTTGTCTGGGTCGGGACATATCCCAGCGGCGTGGACGCGCCGGTTCCGCTGGACTACATGTATTCTAAAGAGATTTCCATTCATTCGGTCCGATTAGCGCCGTATTCGTTCCCCAGGGCCGTAGAAATGCTGCCCCGGCTGGATTTAAAACCGTTGATTACCGTTTACCCGCTGCGGGACGCGTTGCAGGCGTTTGAAGCGCATAAACAGGGGAAAGCCGTTAAGGTGCTGCTGCAGCCGTGAAATAAAGCAATAAAACAAATCCCAATAGCGGATAATTAAAGGAGAAAAATGCCAACCTATCATTTTGACCACATCCATCTGAATAGTCCCGATGCGGTGAAGACCGCGCAATTTTACGAGAATATGTTCGGCGCGAAAATAGTGAGAATCCGTCCCAGACCGGAAGGGTCGTCAGTTCGGTTAGACCTTAACGGGGAGGTAGCGATGATCGGTCCGCCCGTCGGCAGCCCGCCGTTAGTGCCCGCGACGCTGCAGCCTCAATACGGCCTGATTCATTTCGGCTTGAGAACCGACGACCTGGAAAAAGCGGTAGTTGAGTTAAAGGCAAAGGGCATGGTTTTCGCGCAGGAGATTACGCCCATGCCTTCCGGTTCGAAGATATCATATTTTGTCGGGCCCGAAAATGTATTGGTTGAGCTGCAGCAATATTAACTAAACCGAAATAAGAGGAAAACATGAAAAGAGCCTTTGCCGATATTCCGGAAGGACAAATACATTACCGGATCGAAGGAAGCGGGGAACCCGTCCTGTTATTACATCCCGGCGTGGGCTCGTCAGATGCGTTTACAAATACGATGCCGTATATGTCCGGAAAGTATCTGGTCATTGCACCTGATTTTCTGGGCAACGGTGATTCCGACCCGGCCCCATATCAATATACAATGCTGGACCATGCACTCAGTTTGGTCAGCTTTCTGGACAGTTTGGGAATCAAGAAAGTAAGCGTTGTCGGGCACCACACCGGCGCTAAAGTGGCAGCAGAGTTTGCCATCAACTGGCCGGAGCGGGTGAATAAACTTGTGCTTTCCGCCATCGGATACTGGGAAGCGGCGGCAAACATCGAAAAGAATGAACCCGATAACTTTACCTGCCGCGTCGAGATAAAACCGGACGGTTCGCATTTCATGGAATGGTGGCGGCGGGCAGGCATGTGGAACGACCCGTTGGAAATCATTGAAGCCAGTGTACTTGAATATATCAAAGCAGGACCGAGAGGAGAGGAAATTCACTGGACCGCCCGCGTTTATGATACCAAAGGCCGCTTACCGTTGATAAAGTGCGAGACTTTAGTTCTTTCGGGGGCTGCGGGACTTTTCCATTCCTCGGCCGATAACGTCCGGAAACTTGTCCCCTGTAGCAAACTTGTCGTTATCGAAAATGGTCCGCCGCGCATGGAACGCACCATGCCTCAAGAGTTTGCCGCGGCCATAATGAATTTTTTAGCAAGCCCGAAGAAATAATAATATCCTGAGGAGGAATTTCCGATGAAAGCGGTAGTCGTCAAGGAAGCAGATGTCATCGAATTGCAGGATGTTCCGGAACCGCAAACATGTCCGGATGAAATCAAAGTCAAAATTGCCTATTGCGGTATATGCGGCACCGACGTGAAAATAATTGAAGGTAAAACATTCGGCAAAGGGTTCAAGACTGAGGGTGCAATAGGTTGGCCGAAAAAACCGGCGCAGCCGCGTGATGATGTGAAGATCATGGGACAGGAGATGCGCGACGGACTCAAGATTTTAGGGCATGAAGCTTCCGGAACCATCGTGGAGATAGGGAAAGATATCAAGGGAAATTTCAAGATAGGACAGCCGGTCGCCATGAATTTTCGCAGCGCCTGCGGGATCTGTTACTACTGCACGAAATCGATGGCGCAATTCTGTGAGCGCCGTTTTCCCATATCCGGCGCAATGGCGGAGTATTCCGTTTATAAAGAGAATACTGTTTTTCCCCTGCCGGCTAATTTATCGCTGGAGGGAGGGGCATTCCTAGAGCCGACCGCCATCGCCGTTCGGGCGCTGGATACGGCGAAAATAAATATCGGAGATACCGTCATTATTACCGGCGGCGGTCCAATCGGCTTATTGATACTGCAGTTGGCAATTAAATCCGGAGCTTCGAAAGTTTTGCTCTCTACGCGGTCGCCCGAAAAGAGAAAGCTGGCCAAACAACTCGGGGCTGATGTCGTTGTCGACCCGGTTCACGAAGACNNGGCAGAGGTTACAGTGTTTGCTTTGAAGTAAGCGGCAATACCGATGTAGCCAGGCAGTTGATTTTACTGGCGGAATCCGGCGGGACTATCGTCTGGGTGGGAACATATCCACCGAATTTCGAGGTGGGCGTTCCGATTTATTATATGCACTCCAAGGACCTCACCATCCGCGATGTTCGGTCTTCACCCTATGCCTTCCCAAAGGCACTGCAAATGTTGCCTAAGTTGGACCTGAAACCCTTGATTTCGGTTTACCCGCTGACCGATGTCCTTCAGGCATTTGCAGCGCAGAAAACCGGGAAAAACGTGAAAATAATGCTTAAAATATAGAAATACGTTTGAAATTAGCATGGATGTATCATCATGCTTTTTAGAATCAATTTACTACATTATGTAAAACTCGGGGTGAGTGGATTTGAACCACCGGCCTCAGCGTCCCAAACGCTGCGCGCTAAACCAGACTGCGCTACACCCCGTCCCTACGAATATAACTGAGCTTATTGCTCAATATTCAGAGCTTGAGTTTATTACCTGTCGTCAATGCATTTGGCGAAGAATTCCATCGGCTGCCCGGACTTCCCGGATATGTATTCCAGCTGCTTGGTCGGCGCATAAAAACGGCTGCAGGTCTTGCATTTCGTCATCTTGAAGTCATGTTTCTGATACGGCCAGGCCATCGTCCGGGTATCGTCTTTGTCCTCCAGCGAGATAGCACCGGTGGGACAAATCTCGGCGCAGGAGCCGCAGGCAATGCAGGCGTCAAAATTCACGGTATAAGGTAAGGCGCCGGGGTCGGTGCTGCGGTTAATCTTACTGATGGCGTTCACCCCGACCACTTCCGCGCAGACGCGGGTGCATAATGAGCATAGCACGCAATTCTGATGGTCTTCCAAAGGCAGCGGTGTGCTGTCCACGCCATACTTTTTGGCCAATTCTTTGATGACTTCGGATTTCGGCGCGCGGGCCATCAATTTCTGAATCGACAGCTTGCGTTCGGCGATTACTTTCTCCGAATTGGTCTTTACATCCAAGCCTTCTTCCACTTTGGAAATACAGGAAGGGACTACCCGGTTTTTGCCGTCCTTCGTGGTGATTTCTACGACGCACATGCGGCAGTTGCCGTAAGGCGAAACCGATTCATGCGCGCAAACGGTTTCTATGATAAAATTGTTAGTTCTGCAAACTTCCAGAACTTTAGCATTTTCTTTGGCTTCAACTTGACGCCCGTTAATGGTTATCTTTACCATCAGTTTCATCCTTATTTTAAATTAACGCTTTAAATCTTGCGTCGTTCTTTACCGGTTAGCAGGTTGTCCGCGCTTTCAACATATTGTATTCGTGGATGGTTCTTTCCTGAATTTCTTTGACATCATTTTCAGAAAGGTGGCGGAACCTGCCCTGCAGTTTCAAATAATCCTGCACCGGTCTCATCGGTGAAGGCTCAACGGTGATTTTGTATTTGCCGTTTACAACTTCATACAGCGGAAAAACACCGGTCTGCACCGCCAGCCGGCCCAGCCTGACAGACAAATCCACTGCCGAACGCCAGCCGGTGGGGCAGACGGAAAAGACGTTAATGAAAGCCGGACCGTTGACCGCCAGGCCTTTTTTCACTTTCTCCATCATGTCGAAGGGATAACTGGGACAGGCGGTAGCCACATACGGAATCTCATGCGCAGCCACAATCGCCGCCATGTTCTTTTTCTGGGTTTTCTGTCCGATACTTTTTTTACCGGCCGGAGAAGTGGTCGTAGATGCGCCCCAGGGGGTAGCCGAGGAACGCTGGATGCCGGTATTCATGTAAGCTTCATTATCGAACATCAGGTACAGGAAATCATGGCCCCTTTCCAATGCGCCGGATAAAGCCTGAAAACCGATGTCGCTGGTGGCGCCGTCGCCGCCCATCGCCACTACTTTTGTGCCTCTGGCCGGTACCTTACCCTTTCTTTCCAAAACTTTTAAGGCGGATTCGATGCCGGAAGCAACCGCGGAATTATTCTCAAAAAGGGTATGTATCCACGGGACATCCCAGCCGGTGGCCGGTAACTGGGAAGAAATGACTTCCATACAGCCCGTAGCATTGGCAATAATAATATTCGGGCCCATTGCTTTCATCGCAATTCTCACTGCCAGTGCCTCGCCGCAGCCGATACAGGCGCGGTGACCGGGCGCTAAACCATCAAATTTAGGCGCGACACGCGCCGCGTAAACTCCGATATTATCCATTATTCTCTCACCCCAAACATTTCATATTCATTTTCCGCGCCGGTATTTGCAATCTGCGGGGCTCTCTTGACCATGTTTTCAAATTCGGTTACGGTGATATCTCTGCCTCCCAGACCCGCCACAAAACCGACAACTTTCGGATGATTTTTCTCGCTATACAGCGCCGACCGGACTTCGGAATAAGCCGGACCGCCGCAGCCGCCGAACGATAATGCTCTGTCTACCACGATCAGGTTCTCCGCATTGCCCACGGCTTTGCGCAGTTCCTGATACGGGAACGGGCGCCACAGTCGCAGTTTCAAGAGGCCCACTGATTTACCTTCATCACGCATCTTGTCCACTGCCGTCATCGCGGTTTCGCCGAAGCTGCCCAATGTCAGCAGTAAGGTCTTCGCGCCTTCGGTCCGGTAGGATTCCACCGGATGATAATAACGCCCGAAAGCCTTGCCGAACGCATCCCAGTGTTCCTGGATTATCTTCTTGGAATTCAGGATGTTCACTTCCTGCGCTTTCTTCGCTTCGGTATAAATAAACGTAGGTGCGAAGCAGCCCATGGAAACGGGTTTGCTGGTATCCAGGGGCAGCGGATATTTAAACTTGGGAATGAAATTGGTGACTTCTTCCTGCGTCGGGAATTCAATCGGTTCGACGACATGGGTCAGATAGAACCCGTCACAATGTACCATCACCGGCAATAAAACCCGGTTGTCTTCCGCGATGCGGAAAGAACAGATTGTGTGGTCGAATGCCTCCTGACCGTTTTCACAAATAATCTGAATCCAGCCGACATCCCGCACGGCCATCAGGTCGGATTGGTCGCCCCAGACATTCAAAGGCGAGGACAACGCGCGGTTGGCCACGGCCATCACAATCGGCAGGCGCATCGCAGACGCGACATATAAAACTTCGTGCATTAATTCCAGGCCTTGCCCCGCAGTGGCAGTAAACGTTCTTGCCCCGGTGGCGGAAGAACCAAGACAGGCGCTCATTGCGGAATGTTCCGATTCTACCGGGATGTATTCGGCATCCAGATCGCCGTTGGCCACGATTTCAGCCATATGCTCCACGATGTGTGTTTGAGGAGTGATGGGATATGCCGCAATCACATCGACATCTGCCATTTTGGCGGCTTCGGCAATCGCCAGAGATACTTCAATACCTACCCTTTTCCCCATTATGCCTCCTCGTTAACCATTGAAATTACTTTCGTGGGGCATTCCTTGCTGCAAATGCCGCACCCTTTGCACCAGAACAGATTGGACTGAAAATAGCCCTCGGCGTTCTGCCCGATACAGCCTTCCGGACAATAAATCGAGCATAACCCGCATTTAATGCATTTTTTAAAATCGTAGGTCGGCCGTTGTGACCGCCAGTCACCGGTGCGGTATTCTCTCGTGCTGCCCGGTTCGGTGACAATACACCCGATTTCCAGGTCTTTCCAGGTTAATTCATTTTCTAACTTTTTCAAAGTGAATTTACTCCTTTACCTTTGTTTCCGCGAAAGCCCGTTTTACGACATTGATGTTTTTCTCAGCAATGCGGTCAAAACGCTCTTTGATCGGCTCCACCAGCGATTCCATTTTAACCACCGGCATTGCTTTGAGCAGCGCCCCCAGCATCGTGGTATTGACAATGGTCACGCCCAGAATTTCTCTGGCGATGGTATTCGCGTCCACTAACGCTAATTTCCAATCCTTACCGAAGTCCTTTTCAATCTCGGCGAAGTCTTTACGGGTATTAATGATCAAAATACCCCCGGGCTTCAAACCGGCGGTCACTTTGACCACGCTGAGCAAAGTGGGGTCAAGGACAATGACGACATCAGGTTCCCTGATTTCGGCGCGCAGGCGAATGGGCTTTGTGCTGTCGATACGGTCGAAAGCCACAACCGGAGCGCCTCTGCGCTCGGGACCGAACGCCGGAAAGGCCTGAGCGAATTTGCCTTCATCGATTGCCGCTTTCGCCAGCAATTCGGCTGAGGTCACCGCGCCCTGCCCGCCGCGCCCGTGCCATCTGATTTCAATAAGATCTGACTTGCTTACCAAATCACCCTCCATATTCCGATATTGTGTACATTATTATACAGGTGTGTTGTGATGGTACCCCTAGGGAGACTCGAACTCCCGCCCCCGGCTTCGGAGGCCAGTGCTCTATCCAACTGAGCTATAGGGGCCTAATTCCCAACCACTAATTATAATACGTTTGCTGTCTCTGCGTAAACATAAATAAAAAAGAAGCCGCACGAAGCAGTTAAAGGATCAAGATTTAAGGGATAAGTTTCAAGAAAATCCAACTGAGTCCGCAGACGAAGGGTCTCCCGGCCTGCAAACAGCAAATTCCAATAGCGAAATCCGAAACTCTAAACAAATCCCAAAACTGCCATTATCGTTCCTGCGAAGGCAGGAATCCATTCCATAACCCCCAAACCAGAGTATCCATTTTCTCTTCTTTGCAAGGACTATAGTCCCTGAGGTAAGGACGGGAGAGATAAAGACGGTAAGCCGCAGCTGGAAATACTTTGAGGACTTAATTCGGAGCAAATGTAGAGGATTATTGACGGCAGCCTTCTAGGATATTCAGTAGAGGCGGAGATTTTTCGGGTATTTCATATCCTCAGAACGGGTTATTTTGAAGTTTGGAAAACAATCCCTGAAATCAAGTTTGTTTATTTCCGGCGAATGACAGCAATTATTAACAACAAACTGAGCAGCAGAGCAGCGATGTACCCGATAAACCCCAGCAGAGGGATGCTCCCGATAAAAGGCGGTACCTTCGATAGAACGATCATCGAAGACGAGATTAACAATGCTGAGATAATAATTGTCAGCGATGTGCGGTTGGCGATGCGTTCCATCGTTAAACGTATCGGCTCCAGCCCGATATGCTCGAATTCAATCCTGAACCGCCCTTTTCTGAACTCCTTGACCACAATACCGATATCGTAAGGCAGGTCTCTGGCGGTATCCAGGACGTCGTTTAACCAATAAAACAATCCAAAAGGTTGACTGAACGGATTAAACTTCTGATTCAAAATAGTCTGGGCAAACGGTTTACCGAGCTCCATCAAATTGAAATCTGCATGAAGCGAGGCGGCGATTTCCTCCTGAATGGCAATACTTTTAGTGACCCAAAGCAGCTGGGGCCGGAGCCTTCCGCCGTGCGTCATGATGGCCCGCATCATGGCGAAAAGCATCCCGGCAAGCCGGAGTTCGCCTGCCGAAACATCGCCGTATTCATTGATTATCGCGGACATTTGAGGCTCTAAATCTTCGGCGGGGATCGTATCCTCCGATTCCATCAGTTCGTTTAGCGCCCTGGCAACCCGTTTTTCATCACGAATTGAAATAAAATACACCAGTTTAGCTAATCTTTCCCGGTCGCGGAGTGAGAGGGTGGCCATCATGCCGTAGTCCACCAGGCCGATAACGTTATCCGGTAAAACAATGAGATTTCCGGGATGGGGGTCGGCATGAAAAAAGCCAAATTGGAATGTCGACTTGAAACCGAGAATCGCACCGCGCCTGGCTATCAACTTCAGGTTATAACCTTCATCGGTAAGTTTCTGAGTATTCGAGATATTGATGCCGTCCAGGAATTCCATCGTTATGATATGCCTGGTACTCAATTCCATATAAACTTCAGGAACATGTATGGTGTCATCATCCGCGAAATTCTGGGCGAAGCGCCGTATATTATAAGCTTCGGACTTGAAATCGAGTTCCTTTTTCATCTGCCGGTCAAACTCTTCAACCAGCCCGACAGCGTTAATCAGGTAGAGTGTCGGAGAGTAACGCTCAGCCAGCACCGCCAAATTGCGCATGATGTCGATATCCGCTTCCGTGCTCTCAACGATATTGGGGCGTTGGACTTTAAGAACTACCTGTTTCCCCTTATAAACCGCGCGGTGCACCTGCGCCAGAGACGCAGCAGCAAGAGGTTCATCATCGAAGCTGTCAAAAACTTCAGCGATGGGCCGCCTCAATTCTGATTCTATAATGTCTCTTACCTGCGCTGAAGGAATAAAATTAACCGAGTTTTGCAGCTTCTTCAACTCGATGATTATATCCGGCGGGACCAGATCGGGACGGGTGCTGAGCAGCTGCCCCAACTTGATGAATGTCGGTCCCAATTCCTCGATGGACAACCTGATTCTTTGTGCAATATTGACTTCCGGTATTTTACATTCGCGTTTCAGTATCCCCCGTTCAACGTGGACGCACTCCCATACGTGGACCTGGTTCATTGCTTCGCCAAAACCGTATTTCGCCAAAACGTTGACTACATGCTGAAACCGCCTGACGCGGTTGAGGGCAACCCGCGGTGTTGTTAAACCGGGCATAACTTTTCCTTCACCAGCTGCATTATTTTTAGCGTATTCTCAATCTGATGATGATATTGCCCACCGGGAGAATCCAGGATTTTCCGGGAGAGCAAATATATTAATTTAACGGCAGTAAAGAAAATTATTCTTTCGGTTTTTTAAACTCGACGTTGATCTTCTTGGCTTTGGCTCCGGCTGTCCGCTGAAGCTTTATGTTCAGGATGCCGTCTTCATATGTCGCCGCGATATTTTTGATATCGAGATTGGCCGGTAACGGAATCGAGCGATAGAAGGTTCCGTAAGAAATTTCATTTCTGGAATACTCCTGGTCTTTGATGCCTGACTCCGGTTTTCTTTCGCCTTTAATATTCAACGTGTCATTGGAAACCGAGACATCCACATCCTCTTGATTGACGCCGGCAAGATCGACCCTAATTTCTAAATTGTCGCCTCGCTCAAAAACGTCGACAGCAGGTGACCAGCCCTTGATTTCTTCCGGGATCCGCGACCAGACGGCATGCATCGCCGGCCGGACGATATCCTCCTCGAAACGCCGACGCATTTCCTCCATTTCCCGGGTGGGACGGACGGGCCAGGGATTTTGATTCATGTTCCAATTGTCTTGTGCCATTAACAGCCTCCTTAATTTATTGCATCTATACGCTTTCTATTAGTTATATTGACACGTAAAGAATAAATAACACATAAAATTATAACGAAAATAATTACAATTTCATGACATTTGAAATAATCATGGCGGTTTAAGCCAGTATTTGCTTCAAAGCTGCAATCGCCTTATCGTAATCGGGGGCCTGTCCTACCTCGGGCACATATTCCACGTAGCGCACGATATCATTCGCATCGATAATGAAAACTGCCCGGCTCAACAGGCGCAAATCCTGAATTAAAACCCCATAGTCAGTGCCGAATGACGCATGCTTGTAGTCAGACAGTGTTTTCAGATTTTTTATTGCTTTAGCCCCGCAATACCGGGCCTGCGCGAACGGCAGATCCATGCTGATTGTATAAATGACGACTTCTTTATATACTCCGGCCTCTTCTTCGAACCATTGGGTCTGCAGGTCGCAGACACCTGTATCCAATGAATGCACGACGCTCAATAGCCGCACCTGTCCCTTGCTCTGTGAAAGACTGATTTCACTGAAATCAATCGCGGTCAAAGTGAAATCAGGCGCTTTCTGCCCGACTTTGATCTCCGGTCCAACCAGTGTGAAGGGCTTACCTTTGATCGTTGTTGTGCGCTTAATCATTGCCATTTAGTTTGCCTCCTGATATTTTATTTGAGGATTTCTGATTTAAGTAAAATTTAAAAATTTCCCGCCGGTAACCCACAAGACTCAGCGATGGTCGTCACTACTAAATTTCTACCAGTGTTCGTAAGCAACTAATTCACTCTGTGGTTTACGTTTTTTAATGCCGGGTTGGGCATCGGCATAACCCAGCGGGGTAAAGACAATTGGTTCCACTTCATCCGATAAACCTAATACCTCTCTGGCCGCCACCGGGTCAAAAGCGGTAATCCAGCACGTTCCTAATCCCAGCCTGGCCGCGGTTAATATCAGGTGGTCCATCGCGATGGCAACATCGACATCGTAATAATTCTTGCCGTCCCGGCGGATCCATGCTATTGCGGGGACAGCACACCCGCAAATTATAATCGGGGCCCCTACAAACCAGGGAGCATTATATATCCTTCTCAATTCGGTTTCTTTCCCCGCCGTATGGATGATAATAAATTTGAATGGCTGACGGTTTGCAGCTGTGGGTGCCATCCGCATGGATTCGAGGAGCAGATGTAACTTTTCTTCTTCCACCGGGTCGGGCCGGTAAGCGCGTGTGCTGGAGCGTTTTTGAATAACTTCAATAATATCCATTCATTATCCCCCGCGAAATTAGTTGTAATTTATGCAATTTGTGTAAACAACGGCAGGTGAATCCTTGAAATAACCTGCATTCCAAAAACATGCCCCGCCTGCACGCCCGGGAACCTTCAATTGCGCTTCATGACGCAAAATTTAGGAAGATCCGCCTTCAAACACAGTACCTGTTTCCTTCTAAAATAGTTATAAAATTTAATCGAAAAATGTTTCAAATTTGTGAAATATAAAAAGGCCAAACTCAAAATACAAACGCCGAACGTCTCAAAAATACCAAAATTGTTCTTTCAAAACCAATATAGTTTTGTTATGATGAGGCTGTTTGATAAATATAGATCAAATATATTCATTCACATCACAGACCGGAGGTGATATATTGTTTCAGGGTAAACCGAAAGCATTGAAGGGTCAGCGCCAACCTCAAGAGAAAAATAAAACCGCTGAAACCGCTCCGGAGACCGGAGGCAATAAAGCCCTGCCCTCTGAAAATAATTTCCCCGTTGTAGCGTTGGGAGCTTCAGCCGGGGGGTTGGAGGCTTTTACCCAATTCCTTATTGGATTAGCCCCGAAGAGCGGGATGGCCTTCATCATTATCCAGCATCTCGATCCTTCTCACCCAAGCAGTCTGGTTGAACTACTTGGCAGGGTCTCCCCAATACCCATCGTCGAAGCTATTGAAGGTGTGGTCATTAGTCCGGACCATGCTTATATCATTCCACCCGGCAAGTCTTTGTCCATCCATAAACGCACACTGAGCATTGCCGGCGATCAGGAACATCCGGGAATCACCCATAGTATCAATCACTTTTTCAGCTCTTTGGCGGAAGACATCGGGGAAAGGGCAGTCGGTATTATTCTTTCCGGTACCGGTAATGATGGCACCGAAGGGGCCCGGGCAGTAAAAATCCATGACGGATTGATTATAGTTCAGGAGCCTGAGTCGGCTAAATATGACGGCATGCCCAAATCGGCAATTGAAAGCGGAGTGGCGGATTATATCCTGACTCCTGAGGCTATGCCGGGTGTCCTGAAAGAGTATCTTGACCAGTCATTTTATACACGGGATAAAGTCCGTCAGGCTTTGAAGAAAGACGATGTTAACATGAAAAACATCTTCTCCCTGGTGAAAGTGCGAACCGGGCGTGACTTTTCAGGCTATAAACTTTCCACCATCACCCGCCGGATTGAACACCAGATGGCGGTAAACTCGATTGATACCGTAGGGAATTATCTCAAGTTTCTCAGGGAAAACCCCACCGAGATTGAGGCCCTGATGAAAAACTTTCTAATCCAGGTGACGTCCTTCTTTAGAGATAAGGAAGGTTTTGAATCATTGAAGCAGAAAATATGCCAAATGCTCAAAGATAAACCCGAAGGCAGCCAGTTAAGGGCGTGGGTTCCCGGCTGTTCCATCGGAGAAGAAGCCTATTCCATCGCTATTATCATAATGGAATGCATCCAGGAATCAGGCCGCCGTTATGATGTCCAGGTATTCGGCACGGATCTGGACTCAGCAGCAATTGCAATTGCGAGGGCGGGGACTTACCCGGCCGCCATTGCTAAAGACGTTGACCAGAAGCGTCTGGATGAATTCTTTAATAAAGTGGACCATTCCTGGCAAGTTAAGAAAAACGTCAGACAAGATGTCATTTTTGCGGTGCATGATGTGGTAACTGACCCTCCGTACTCACGGATGGACGTAATATCGATGCGGAATCTGCTCATTTACTTTGACTCCGAATTACAAAAGAAAGTCGTACCAACGCTGCAATACGCGCTCAACGAAAAGGGCCTTCTTTTTCTGGGCACATCTGAAACAATCGGAGAATTTACTGAGCTGTTCATTACCCTCGATACCAAATATAGAATCTATCAGGCT
>PMCB01000027.1 GCA_003153955.1 Dehalococcoidia bacterium
ACAGCGTGCCTGGAAAGAACAACCGGGGGGCAGCGAGATAAGGTCGGGGGGCTGTCCTTCAATCGGCTGCAAACGGGCCTTGCGAGGTTCGTCAAGACGCGGCACCGACCCCAACAAGCCGGCAGTATAAGGATGACAGGGTGAATGATAAACATCCAGGGCTTTGCCGTGCTCGACAATATTACCGGCGTACATCACGAAAACCCTTTGCGCATAGCGCGCGACAATCCCCAGATTGTGGGTTATGAGGATCAGCGAGGTATTCAATTCCTTCGTAATGTTCCTTATCAATTCCAGCAATTGGGCCTGGATGGTAACGTCGACGACTGTAGTGGGTTCATCCGCAATAATAAGTTGCGGCTGGCAGGCGATGGCAATAGCGATCATTGCCCGCTGCCGCATGCCGCCGCTGAACTGATGCGGAAAGTCATAGACTCGGCGTTCAGGGTGCGGGATGCCTACCATTTTCAACAGTCGGGTAGCTTCCTCCATCCCTTCCTGGATAGACATATTTTTATGAAATTCCAGCCCTTCAGATATCTGGCGTCCAATGGTGAGCACAGGATTAAGCGAAGTCAACGGCTCCTGGAAGATGATGGAGATTTTCGCGCCGCGCATTTTCCGCATGTCGTCTTTGGAAAGTTTCAGTAAATCGATGCCGTCAAATAGCATTTCGCCGGAAATTATTTTCCCGGCCGGTTCGGCGACCAGTCGTAAAATAGAAAGGGCCGAGACCGTTTTCCCGCAGCCGCTCTCACCGACCAGGGCGATTGTTTCGCCGCGGTTGACGTCATAGGAAACGCCGTCCACCGCTTTCACCACGCCGTCCTGGGTGTAAAAGTAGGTTTTTAGATTACGGACTTCAAGTAAAGGTGCCATTTTTTAGTGCCTCAATTTCGGGTCGAGAGCGTCTCTCAAGCCGTCGCCCAGGAAAGTAAATGCAATCATCAGCAGGGCAATTGCCAGGGCCGGGAAAAATACCTGATACCAGGAAGCAAATATTACCGCGTAGCCGTCAGAAATCATACTGCCCCAGCTCGGTGTCGGCGGCCTGACGCCGATGCCGATAAAACTTAATGCTGCTTCGGTAAAAATAGCGCGCGGCACGTTAAATGTTACGGAAACGATAATCGGGCCGAGAGAGTTGGGCAAAAGGTGCCGCTCGGTAATATAAGGCCCCATCCCTCCCATCGCCCGGGCGGCAGCTACAAAATCGCGTGATTTTACGGACATCATTTGTCCCCTCACCAGACGGGCGATATCGACCCATGCCACTAACCCGATGGCTAAAAATAATTGATAGATGCCGCCGCCGAGTATCGCTTTGATAAGGATGATTAAAAGAATATCAGGGAAACTGTACATTACATCAACAAAGCGCATCAGAATATTGTCAACGCGTCCGCCGGCGTATCCGGCAATCGCGCCGATCGGCAGGCCGATACCGAGCACAATTATCTGAGTGAAGATGCCGACCGCAAGGGACGTACGCGCGCCGTACAACAGGCGTGCAAAGACATCCCGCCCAAGACCGTCTGTACCTAACCAATGTTTAGAACTCGGGTTTTGCAGGATGGCGGTCAGATCCTGATGAGCGAAACCGTAAGGGGTGATTAAAGGCGCAAAAATGGCAGCCAGCGCCAATATAATAATAAAGATACCGCCGGCCATAGCCAGCTTGTTTCTTCTCAGCCGCACCCATGCGTCACCCCATAAGGTGTGATGGGGTCTCGAACTAACGTTCGGATTTACGGTTGTTGCCAAGTTATTTGCTCCTTAATCATAACGGATACGCGGGTCTATCACGCCGTAGAGAATGTCAACCACCAGGTTGGCGACGGAAATAACGAAGGAATAAAATAATACAGTGCCCATTATAAGCCCGTAATCGCGGGCAAAAACAGCCTGAACGAAGAGGCGCCCGATACCGGGGATGCTGAAGATAGTTTCGACAATAACCGACCCGGTGACCAGAGCGGCAAATTGCGGCCCGGCCACGGTAACCACAGGAATAAGTGAATTCCTGAGAATATGCCGTATTAAAACAACCCGTTCCAATAAACCTTTAGAACGGGCAGTGCGCACATAGTCCTGACGCATGGTCTCCAGTGTACTGGCACGGGTAATCCGGGCGATGAAAGCAGCCGGTAGGGCCGCCAATGCGATAGCAGGCATGACGACTTGAGCCGGCGAGCCCCAGCCGCCGGTGGGGAACCAATGCAATATGACAGAGAAAACGATCATTAACAGGATACCTAATACAAAGCCGGGAACACTGGCAAAGATGGTGGAAAACATGACACAAACATAATCGATCCAGGTGTTTTGTCTTAATGCCGCTGCCATACCGAGGGAGATTCCGACGATCATTGCGAAAACAAACGCAGTGGTTCCGAGGACGGCTGTTTTCGGAAAACCCTGCATCAATATCTGGGTAACGCTTCTGTCCTGATAAGTGTAAGAGATACCAAGGTTGCCGTGGAGTATGCCGAGAAGAAAATTGGCGTATTGCACGAAGAAAGGCTTATCCAGCCCGTATCGGGCATTGAGGGCGGCAACAACTGCCGGCGCCAGAGCTTTTTCTCTGGACCAGGGTCCGCCCGGTACGAGGTGCATCAAGGTAAACGTAATAAAAGAGACAACCAGCAGCACCAGCAGCATCCAGAGAATACGACGAATTACAAATCTTGCCATTATTACGTCTTTTTCGACCATTTCAGGGGAGTTGGAACCGGTTCCAACTCCCCTGATAAATTTTACTAGCGTGCAAGGGATGCGTTATTTAGAGATAGAAACCTCGTTGAAGAAGGTGTCACCAATGATCCCGCCGTCCATGCCGGTGGTCTTNNATCTTTTGAGCCTGGTCCCAATCGGCCAGCCGTTTGGTGTTATCCTGTTCTTTCAATGCGGTGGCTGAGAGAGCATCAAAGGCCGGGTTGCTGTATAAGGTGTGATTATTACCGGCGCCGGTGCCGAAGAGAGCGGGCAGCCAGTCATCCGGGTCGGGATAATCCGCGCCCCAGCCGAAATATGCCCACATGAATTTACCGGAATTTACGTTGGTGGTGAAAGTCTTTGATTCCTCGGGGTCAAGGATAATGTTGATTCCCAGGTTATCTTTCATTTGACCCTGTAAGAATTGCGCCCTCACGGTGTTGGCAGCAGTGTTGCTGTACGAGAATGTGATTTGGGGTAGTTTGCTGACATCGGAATAGCCAGCCTGGGCCAGTAACTGCTTTGCCTTGGTGACGTTGAACGCGTACTGCGAACCGATGGTCGCGTTATATCCCGGCATACCGGGTGGAATCCAGCTCAGCGCCGGTTTTCCGATGCCGCCGACAACATTATTGATGTAGGCGTCGCGGTCGATGGCGCAGGATAAAGCCTGTCTGACGGTTACGTTATCGAAAGGCGCTTTGGTGACGTTAAACTGGAAAGCAAAGGTCGTCAGATCGTTAAAGAGATTCCGTTGATCGTCGTATGTCTTATCATTCAAAAAGGTTTTTTCAGTTCCGGACGGAACACCGACGATATCAAGTTCGTTGTTCTGGTAAGCGGCCAATGCGGCATTAGCATCTGTAATCTCTTTGAAATCAATTTCAGCGAGTTTAGGTTTAGTGCCCCAGTAATTGGGATTCGGTTTAAAAGTCAGGTGGTCCTGATGTACCCATTCGGTTAAAAGGTAAGGCCCATCGCCGATATAGTTCGGCGGATCGGTCCAATTATTGCCGTACTTAGCGATAATATCTGCGCGTACGGGATACACAGGCCACAGCGCCATACACTGCAGCATTGTAGGTTGCGGGTTGTTGAGTTTGATCACCAGTGTGGTGTCATCCGGAGCGCTCACCCCGACGGCATCCTTGAGGGTTGCCAGTTGAGCTTCAGTAGCGTTTGTCGCCGAGTTGTATGCTTCGCCGCCGACGATGTCATAGTAAAACGAAGCATAAGCGCAGGCGAGAGCCGGGTCAAATTCCCTTTTAATGCTGTAAACAAAGTCATTAGCGGTTACTTTCTGCCCGTCGCTCCATGTAACGTTGTTCCTTAGCTTGAAAGTAAGGGTCAAGCCGTCTGCTGAAATACCCTTATTGGCGATAGTGGGGATGACCGTGGCAACATCGGCCCTCAGCGTCAAATCCTGATTGAAGCCGAGCAATCCGACAAATACCTGGGAAACAACACTTTTTTCTTGAGCCCAGGAAGCCTGGTTGGGGTCGATCTGCGCAGGTTCACTTCCCAGATTGACGCGAAGGATTTGAGGAACTGCAGCTGTAGTTGTCTTGGAAGAACTACCACAGGCAGGCGCCAGGACGAGGATTGCGGCAATAACGATTGCCAGCAAGGGGTAAAAAACTGTTTTTCTTTTCATAAGCCCTCCTTATTTTTGTTCGCTGTATTTGAATTTCCGGATGAAATTACAAATTTGAGTGGGGGTGTTGATGAATTCAGGTCACTGAAAAAACACAACGCAGGACAGGAAGATTGTGCCTCCCATATACGATATGATTTGTCATAAGAATATGCTAATGTTAAAAACTTGTCAAGTACACCCTAAAAAAATAATTTAGAAAAACAGCAGCAATTACACTCAAAACAAGGTCAATTGCTGCCATTTTTGCTATATAATATCATAAGTAATTTCCTGATAATAATCTGGTGTTTCTTGACGGCAAGTGATAAACTGGCTATAAGTTATCGGAGTATTTTATGTCTTTATTCATAACTTTTGAAGGCGGAGAGGGCAGCGGTAAAAGCCTGCAAACAAGGGAGTTGTACCGCCGGCTCAATCGGTTGGCAATCCCCGCCGTATTAATCCACGAACCGGGCAGCACGGCGCTCGGTGAAAAACTGACGCGGCTGCTGAAATGGGCCCGCTCCACAAATATTTCCCCGATGACCGAACTGATGCTTTTTAATGCTTCCCGTGCCCAGTTGCTGGACGAGGTGGTTCGCCCCGCCTTAACAACCGGCAAGATTGTGATTTGCGACCGTTATACCGATTCCACAATAGCTTATCAGGGATACGGCCGCCGCATCGATATCGAAACGATAAAAAATGTGAATCAGATGGCGACGGGGGCGTTGAAACCCGATTTAACGGTGCTGCTGGATATTTCGCCTGAGGAAGGGTTTGCCCGGAAAACCGGGCAGGAACCGGACCGCTTCGAAAAAGAAGATAAAGCATTTCACCGGAGAGTGCGAAAAGGTTATCTAAAATTAGCCGCGGAAGAACCACGAAGGTGGCTGGTCATTGATGCCGCTTTGCCCAAAGAAAAGATAAAGCAGATGATATGGCAAAAAGTAAGCAGCCTGATAGAAAAATAAAACCGTCGAAAGCGCAAGTTTTCGGTCCCCCCACTTTTGANNGCAGAGAATGCCGCCCGGCAAATGGGTTATCTGCGCATCGCCGGAACCGATGAAGTGGGGCGCGGCCCGCTGGCCGGTCCGGTCGTGGCCGCCGCAGTCATTATGCCGCTTGAGTTCGAAGCCGATTGGAAACTGTTGGTTAACGATAGCAAACAGGTGAAACCGGCGCTGCGGGAAGAGTTATTTTTGTATATTACCGAAATCGCCATAGGCTTCGGTGTCGGTGAGTGTGACGTGAGAACAATCGACAGCAAGGGGATCGCCAAAGCCTCACGCCTGGCGATGAAAAAAGCCGTGGACAAGATAACGCCGCCGCCCGATTTCCTGCTGGTGGATTTTTTCAATATCCCGGAAATAAAATTACCGCAAAAGGGCATCACCCACGGTGATTGCCTTTCCTTCTCGATTGCCTGTGCCTCGATTATCGCCAAGGTCGCCCGCGACCATATGATGGAAGAATTGGATAAAATTTATCCGGAATATAAATTCGCAGAACACAAAGGCTACAGCACACCGGAGCACCTGGCATGTTTGCAGCGGTTCGGGCCGTCCCCTATTCACCGCTGTTCTTTCCAACCGGTCAGAGACTTGATGGCGATGTTATGAAGCGACAAACCACCGGGATAATCGGCGAAAAACTGGCGGCGGATTTTCTGACCCGGCAGGGGTACATAATCATTGAAACAAACTTCCGCTGCAAAGAAGGGGAAGTTGACATAATCGCCAAAGACGGCGAATTTCTGGTGTTTGTGGAAGTCCGGGCAAAACATAACCGCAACTACGGCACTCCGGAGGAATCTGTGACCGCCCGGAAAAAACAGCATTTGAGGAATGCCGCGGCGCGTTATGTGGAGAGCCATCAGAATTTGCCTGCCGAATGGCGCATCGATTTTGTGGCAGTGGAACTGAACGGCTATGGTAGCCCCACGCGCATCGAGGTTATTAAAAATGCGGTCGAGGGCGAATAACCCGAAACACATGATAAGGAAGCATTATGGAAAAGAAAACCGGAAACTGGTGGGATAAACTCGGGGTGCCGCAATACGGCGGGGAAATCAAAATCAGGGCCGGCCGGAATATTGTTAATTTCGACCCCTGTTTCACCGAGGGACTGACCAATATCTACGGCGCCTGGCTGGAAAGACTGGTCACGGACGACTGGACCACCGACCCCGATGTCTGGAATTATCAAATCGCCTGGCACCCTTCCAAATACCAGAAAGGCAACCTGGCGGAAAGCTGGGAATTCCCGGACCCGACCACGCATGTCATCCATCTCCGAAAGGGGATTCACTGGCAAAATCTGCCGCCCGCCAACGGCCGCGAATTTACTTCTGAGGACGTCCTGTTTCATTACCACCGGTTTTACGGTCTGGGCAGCGGCTCCTTCGGTAAACCCAGCCCTTACCGCGACGCCGACGTGCGCATGCAGGACATGATATCGATAACTGCGCCGGATAAATACACGGTGGTCTTCAAGTTCAAAACACCCAATCCCGAATTCATCATGGAGACGCTGCATAATGTCGGGCTGGCGCAGTGCCTGGAATGCCCCGACGTCGTTAAAAAATGGGGAGACGCCGCCGATTGGCACCACGCCGTCGGCACAGGCCCCTTTATATTGAAAGATTTCATTTCCGGTGAATATCTAGCCCTGGATAAAAATCCTGATTACTGGGCTCATGACGAGCGGTATCCGCAGAACAAGCTGCCCTACGCGGATAAGTTGAAATATCTCGTTATCCCGGACGAAGCGGAGGCGATTGACGCCATGCGCGCCGGCAAAATCGATGTGATGAATAATATTTCCTATCAGGGGGCGCAAGCCCTGGCTAAAACAAACCCCGAAATTATTCAAATCCCATCTTCGGCCGGGCCGACAATAACTTTACAGCCGCGGGTGGATATGAAGCCATATGATGATATCAGGGTACGCAAAGCGCTGCAGCTTGCAGTCGACCTGCCGGCTATTGCCAAATCCCATTACCACGGTTCCGTTGACCCATATCCATCGACATTAACCAACCGTATGGTCAAAGGTTGGGGCTTTCCGTACGAAATTTGGCCGCAGGAACTAAAAGACGAATACGCTTACAATCCGGCGCTGGCTAAAAAGCTGCTGGCGGAGGCCGGTTATCCCCACGGATTCAAGACCAATGTCATCGCGGACACCGTCAGCGATATGCCGCTGCTGAAAATAGTACAGGCATATTTCGACGATATCGGCATCGAAATGGAAATTAGAACGATGGACCCGGCAGCCTGGATCAAATATGTTGAAATCGAGCACAAACACGACCAGCTGGTGTACCGGCCTTACGGCCCGCTCGGCCAGACTTATGCCCCGCTGCGCGCGATTACCCGTTTTCATACCGGTTATTCGGCCAATTTCTGCAATATCAGCGACCCTCTGTTTGACTCTTACTATCCAAAAGCGTTGGCGGCAAAGAATGACGATGAACTAAAACCGGTTCTGAAAGACGCCAACGAGCGCGTGGCGCGGCAGCACTGGGCATTATCGCTGCTTCTGCCGACGCAGTTCTCCTTATGCCAGCCGTGGCTGAAGGGTTTCAATGCCCAGTCGCACGCCATCTGGATGGGCGCCGGCGGCCCCAGCATGCTCAGTTTCTACGCCGCGCGGTTCTGGATTGACGGCAAACTAAAGAAATCATTGGGACGATGAGTAGTGAAAAAGTGTCCAGTTTTAAAATCGAGAAGCGTTTCCCAAGGCTCTCCCTTTCGCGAAAGGTCGCAGGTCCCGGAGGTGCGAACGGGAGAGATACAGAGGGATTTATCTTCCATAATCTTCATTTAGACTTGTTATGAGCCTATTCAAAAACAGAGTCGGTGATGATTAGCGGAGCATGTGAGGTTTTGTGAAATTTAAACTTGAATATAAATGGCTCGCCTTAGCGGTGACCAATGTCGGCCTGTTCATGGCCTGCCTGGATTCCAGCATTGTCATTATCGGCCTGCCGACGATTTTAGACCAGCTGCATGCCAGCCTCTTTCACGGCATCTGGATTATTACCGGCTACTCGCTGATGATGACGATACTGCCGGTGATGCTGGGAAGACTGGCGGATTTATACGGCCGGGTCCGACTTTTTAACCTGGGGTTTGTCATCTTCACCATCGGTTCGCTGCTGTGCGCCTTATCGCAGAACGGCGAGCAGCTGGTTCTTTTCCGTCTGCTGCAGGGTTCCGGCTCGGCGCTGCTGATTGTCAACTGCATCCCCATTATCGTCGACGTTTTCCCTAAAGAGCAGCTCGGACTGGGCCTCGGCACCAACGTCATGGCGGCAAATCTGGGGAATATCGCGGGATACACCCTGAGCGGCGTGATGATCGGGTTTTTCGGCTGGCGTTCGATATTTCTGTTGAACGTCCCCATCGGTATCGCCGGTTCGATTTTCGGCTATTTCAGCCTGCGGGAAATCAGTCTCAAACCGGTCGGCGAAAAGTTCGATTATTCCGGCGCCATTCTATACTGCGTCGGCCTGCTGACGATTCTAATCGGGCTGACCATCGGCAATCCGGCCTCCGTACGTAACATTATTATTATGGGCGGCGGGATAATAATATTTGCCATCGCGATACTGGTCGCTTTCCGGCAGGAGCACCCGACGCTGGATGTTAAGTTGTTTAAAATCCGGGCTTTCGCCGCCGGGACAATGGCCAGTTTCCTGAACTCGATTGCGTTCGCCTGCGGCCCATTCCTGCGGTCTTTATATTTGCAACTGGTGCTCGGTTACAGCCCGATGAAAACCGGCCTGCTCCTAATCCCGATGGAAATCTTAATCTTTATCCTCAGCCCCATCAGCGGCAGGCTTTCGGACAGAATCGGCAGCCGGGTTTTAACCTGTTTAGGCCTGGCGGTGAATGCTTCGGCGCTGTTCTGGTTCTCCACGCTGAATCAAAATTCCTCGTACAGCGCGATATTAGTCAGTCTGGTCTTGTTTGGCATCGGGATATCGCTGTTTGCTTCGCCCAACGTCAGTTCCATCATGGGTTCGGTACCGCCGGAGCGAAGAGGAATTGCCAACGGCATCAGCATGACCCTCAGCCAGACCGGCAGCGTGCTCAGTGTGCCGTTCTCCCTGCTGTTAATGACGCTGGTAATGCCTTATGCCAGGCTTTCCCAGATTGTCGGCAGCACGCAATTGATCAGCCCGACGGAACTGCCGCAATTTATGGCCGCCATCAATCACGCCTGTTTTATCCTCGGCATCATCGTGCTGTGCGCTATCATCCCGTCTGCGCTGCGCGGCCCGCAGCCGAAAATAACAGGGAAAAACCCGACAAGCCAGGTGTGAAGCTCGGGATAATTTTTAATTTGTCACCGTGAAATGCAGAACCACCAGCGCGCCCCACTCGTCTCCGGCGACGATAGTATAAACACCGGGTTCAAAGGCATGTTCGATTATAGTTGGATGACTGCCTGGCGAGATATTCCAAACTGGGATTTCGGCACTCATCTCGAACGTTGTGATGCCTCCCAAAGTGTCACCGTCAAGCTTCGCAATATCACTCGACGCCTTAAAATTATAAGCAGTGACATTGAATACGGATGGCATACAACCTTGAGGGATTACGCCGGGAATTTCAATCGGGATTGGCGCCCCCATTGAAATATTATTAGCGGTATAGTCTCCCTGAAAGATAGCTATTCCAAAAGGAAAGTCCTCCACCCCGCAGATACCGTCACTCAACCCTTTTATCGGCCATTTATCCGCTGCAGGTCTTTTATTTGTTTTTGATAGGGTATTGTATTCGGTTATTACAATATTTATCGCATTACCTGACTGGTAGGTTTTTGCATCCAGTGAAACGGACAAATTCAGCCCATTACCGGATTTTATTTGGGCTGAATTGACATTGTTGAAGTAGCTTGTAGTTGGCGTGGAAGTGTGACCGCAGCCTGCTGCCAGTGCAGTCAACACCAAAAATGCTCCAATTAACGCTTGAATTTTAAATTTCATTTCAAATCCGCCTTTTAAATCACAACATAGTTAATTTGTTACCGTGAAATGCAGAATAACCAATACGCCCCACTCGTCCCCGGCGACGATGGTATAAACACCGGGTTCAAAGTTGTTAGATGAAGTGCTCTGGTTATTAAGCCAATAGCAATTTACTCTAATTTCAATATGCAACCACATAACATCACTCGAATTATAATCCCCGCCATTAAGGTCGACGATGTCGTTTAGTGGTTCAAAAGAATAAGAGGCTGGGGCTGTAATAATAATGCCAGTATAAATTTCGCCCGGATTAAAAATAATCAGAGGTGTCACGTTAGAATAATTTAATCCGGTATAATTTCCCCGTAAGACAGCTAATCCTAGTGGAAATGAGGGGTCATTAGTGAATCCCGACATGAACTCTGCGGGTAAATTATCGGTCGCCGGGACATTATTCATTGTTGAAAGTGTGTTTTTTTCGTCAACAATTATCGCTATCTCCTGACCGGGCTGATAGGTTGTTCGGTCTGTTGAAAGCGAAAGGCTCAGACCGTTTGCCGATTCTGTTGATGCTGAATTACCTCCGCTGTTGTCTTTTGTCGTTGATGATGACGGTTGAGTAGTATTTGACGTTGCGGTCATGGAAGGAGTAATGGTCGTGGTAATCCTGCCGCAACCGGCTGTCATTATGCTTAGTAACAATAGAATTGCGGCTATAGTATTTCCGTTTCGTCTTCTCATTTATACATCCCGTGTTAATTAATTACCGGTTCCCAAATGAAATTAAATGTTTTCCCGTTCCGGAATGTGCCGCTGATTTTCAGCGAATAGGCAATCCCGTCGCCAAAAGCTCCCTGGAACAAGTCACTGAACCCTATTATATTGGTTCCGGGGAGCAAAGGATTGGCGGGTGTAACGTTAAAGCCAAAGTTATAGTCCTGTGGCGCAAATTCAATCAGGGCGGCGCTTAACGACACGATCGGCTCGGTAGACACATTTTCCAGATTTAATTCTACTGTTGGGGTATCTGTCGTAGGGTTTAAATGTGTATTTGATATTGAAATAACTTTGACCGGCGCGTTTTCGGGATTAACATTTGCAGTATTTGTAGTAACCGAATCAGAAACCGTAAAATGCACAAATGCTAAATTCCTCCACTCATCCCCGCCCACGACGGTATAAACACCGGGGTCAAAGTAGGTGAATTTGGGATAAGAGGCGTCAGTCCAATAGCCCTTTAATGTAATTTCCGCACTGATTTGCTGCTGGTTTGTATTTACGCCGTTATCGCCGCCGGGTGGCGCATTAGCGGCAATGATATCGGCGATGTCGCTTAACGGCTCAAACGAAAATGATGTTGGAACTGGTGTGGTTTGTGGTTGACACAAAAAAATGGCTGTCGGGTTATACAGATTAAGGCGCGTCGCAGTGGAATAGTTTGAGGAAGTGTAATCTCCCTGGTAGACGGCGATGCCGTAAGGAATGTCCCGACTGCCACACGGGCCAAAAAACATCTGTACTAAGTCGGTTTTCGGCCAATTATCCGTGATAGGGACGTTATTGGTTTTGTTGAGCGTATTCTTTTCGTCGGTAGCTACTTCAATTTCCTGCCCGGGTGCGTAGGCCTGCTGGTCTGTAGAAACAGAAAAATTTAGCCCATTAGCAGATTTAGTTGAGGCCGAGTTAATCCCGAGGGTGTTGTTCAACGTAGCAGGTTCGGTTTGAATGGTATTTTGAGTGGTAGCAATTTTTCCGCAGCCGGCCGCCAGCACGCTTAGCATTAATAGAATTGCGGTTAAACCATTTCCAATTTTATATTTCATTATTTGCACTCGATTATCCTGTTTGCGTAATAATGTTATTCGCTGACAAGCAGATATATCACAGGGGTTAGGCTGCCCCCGACCTCCTGCCAAACCAGCATTACTCCGGCGCTTGGATTATTGTGCTGCGTCACGTTGATATCGACGTTGGAAGTGTTTCCTAAGCCAACATTCGACAGTCGTTCGGACTCGCCATCAGCAAAAGTCACTGTTAACTGATATGTCACGGGGGCGATGATAGTGCCTGTCGGCACATATGGCGTGAAAGTTACATTCTGATAAACAGTGGGGCCGGTAAGCGGCGCAAAAACCCGCTGATATCTAAAATATCCCCGTACGTCAACCCGGATATAACCTGGTCTGCTAACATAAATGGTTCTGACCCCATTGAAGGTGTGGCAGGAAGTGTTGTTGCCCCGGGAGATGATACCGCCGGCGTAGAAGTCATGGTTGAGGTGGAAGTTGCGGTCAATGTACTTCCATTCCCGGTAACGCATGCGCTCAATCCAGTACTCAGCAAAGTTAATACTGCTAAACAGACAAACATCCATCTTTTCATTTTTAACTCCAAGCTAGTTCAATATGTCTGGAACGTACTGTCCAGAATACCGGTATCGCCGGTTATTGCAAAGCTGCCAGCTACCGTATAGGCCGCGCTGCCGTAAACCACTCGGCTGAGTTGGCCGTTACTCCTATCCCATTGGATACCGACCCACTTGGCCTGTGCCAGCACCGTACCGTCCGCGCTGCAAAGATTTACCGGTTTAGGGAAGACCGCAGTTAGTAAGCAGCCATCTGCACCGGAAATATTTCCCCAAGACCACGTGTATGATAGAAAGTCCGGCGGCAAATCACTAATGGGTAGTGGCCCTCCCAATTCTATCAATATCCGGGAGATAGTATTTGTCTCAAGATTGTAGTAGTCAATATAAGATTCGCCACCATTTCCGGCATCTTCCCGCGGCCTTATATTGGAATTTGATAAAAACGGACCGTTGTCCCATGGTTGTTGATTGGCGTTTGGGTTGAGTAATTCCGCAGCACTTGTGATGCTGATTATTGGCGGGATTCGCCCGATAGGCCCGAGAATTATCATGAGCCTGTAATTGTAAACGCCTTCCAGCCCAAGTATATTGCCGTTTTGGTCGGTGACAGTTCCACCTTGTGTTACGCCCCCGCCGTAGACTCCATCGGGCAAGTGAACTGCAAACGTGAGCGGGTCGTAGTCCGAAGGTGGACTCCCTTCGATAACCGTCGATGTCGGAGTCTGGGCGGAATTGTTTTGCGCCCAAAGGGTCAGTTGTTCGTTTGTTGTTAAAGTTGCCGGGTCTCTCGTCACAACTGGCGGTAAACTGCCCGAATCCAGTTTTAATAATGTCGCGCCGGTGCGGGCATCGATGGATTGGATTGTCGCCGAAAACGTTTTGTTATCTTGTGTTCTGACTTCCGCTTCTCCGGGAGTGAAATCCTCATAATCGATTACGGTCAGGACAGTGGTGCCGTCCCCGACCGCGACACCCAACGCTTCAAAAGTCTTTGTCCCGCCGCTGTCGTCACCAATCCAGACCTGTGCTAATGAATCTTTGATAGTATTGATGGTGGGCAGGGATGTGGTAATAGTGATTGATGGAGCGACTGAAGTTGGCGTCGTTATGGATGTTGTTGCAGATACGGTCGATGCCGGTAATGCGGTAGTAGTTGTAATGGCAATTTTCCCGCAGCCCACGGCCATTGTGGTAAACAATAACGATGCCGCCATGATAATTCCGATATGTTTCAGCTTAAATTTTCCCCAAAATATATTCATAAGATAATTATCCTGATAATATAACGAACAATTTCGCATAAAGTTAGGAGCATGCAGATAATTCCAATAAAAATGATTATATTCCTTCCTATTTGACATATCAACGCAGGCTATCATGAGCTTTTGCGTATTTTCAAAATCCTCTTTACTATTTATACGTAAAAAACAGGGAAACTTTACAAATATATTTATCCTGAAATATCAAATTATCGACTTTTTATGATACTATCTAATTTAACGGTATTTTCCATTTAATTTGTGTTATTGAGGGTTGAAGATATGGATACGGAACTGGATAATCTCTCGCAATATGAAACCAGTGTCTCACTGGAAGACGGCTCGCAGATATTATTACGGGCGCTGCATCCGGAAGACGCGGAAGCCTGTGTTGCTTTTATTCACAGTCTTACCGGCCAAGCCAAATATTTACGCTTCGGCCATCCCAAAGAAGCCCCCACGCTGGAGAGCCTGCGCAATTTCTGCAAGGTGGACTATACTTCAGCTTTTGCCTTGACTGCCGAGGTAGTGCATGACGGCCGGGAAATGGTCGCCATCGCCCGGTATTTTAAACTCCCCGGCAAAAATTCCGCCGAACTGTTTCTTTTAGTCGATGAAACGCACCAGAGCAAAGGCCTCGGGCTGGTGCTGCTGGAGAATCTTTTCAAAGTCGCCCGCAGTCAGGGATTTTCCGCTTTCGAGACAGATATCCCGCTGGAGCACGAACCTATCCATTCCGTGATTACCAATTTTAATTTTCATGTAACCAAGGTTTCGGAGAAAAATGTCTCTCACGTTGTCCTGCCTATCATAGCCACCAAGAAATCGATCCACCGTGAAGAAGAAGTGGAACGCCTGGCCACTATCGAGTCGCTAAAAGGCATCCTGTACCCGAAATCGATTGCCGTGGTCGGGGCTTCCCGCTATCCCGGCACCATCGGTTATAACCTGGTCCGGGCGCTGGTGGAAAGCCGCTATGTCGGTGCGGTTTATCCGGTGAACCCGAATGTCGACGTAGTTTCTTCGATAAAAACTTATCCCTCGGTGACAGCCATCCCGGGTCCGGTAGATATGGCGATTCTGGCTGTCCCCGCGCCGGTTGTGCTGAAAGTCGCCGAAGAATGCGGCCAGAAGGGCGTCAAAGGCTTGATTGTTATTTCCGACGGTTTCAAAGAAGCCGGACCGGAAGGCGCGGCCCGGGAACGGGAATTGAGGGAAATCGCACTCGGACACGGCATGCGTATCGTCGGCCCCAACTGCATGGGCGTCCTCAATACCGACCCCGCCATCAGCATGAACGCCACTTTCTCGCCGGCCAATAATTTGCCCGGCAATGTCTCTTTCCTGTCTCAGAGCGGCGCCATGGGTGAAGTCATTTTGGGCTATGCCCGTTCCCTGAACATCGGTTTGAGCACCTTTGTCAGCGCCGGCAACCGTGCCGATGTTTCCCCCAACGACTTATTACAATACTGGGAGCATGACCCGGCGACCAAAGTGATTCTGCTTTACCTCGAATCGTTCGGGAACCCGCATAACTTCATGCGGATTACCCGCCGTGTTTCCGCCAAAAAACCAATCGTGGTGGTAAAGTCCGGTTCAACCTCCGCCGGTTCGCGGGCTGCTTCTTCCCATACCGGCGCTTTAGCCACTTCCGAAACTGTCACCGAAGCTTTATTCCGCCAGACCGGACTGCTCCGCGTCAACGGCGTCGAAGAGTTGTTCGATGTCGCTTCTCTGCTTTCCAATCAGCCCGTACCCAAGGGGCGGAGGCTGGTAATTGTCACCAACGGCGGCGGCCCCGGCATTCTGGCGGCCGATGCAGCTTCCAACCACGGTTTGCTGCTGCCGGAGATTACCGGGGAAACACTGGAAGCGATCAAGCCGCATCTCAAACGAAATATCCATGTCAATAATCCCCTCGATACCACGGCCCAGGCCTCGCCGGCCGAATTTGAAGGCATCCTGACGGAACTGGCCGCGGATAAAAACAGCGATGCCGTTTTGTTTATCTTCGTGCCGCCTTCGATGGTGGACGTCAAAGAAGTCGAGAACGGACTTCGGCGTGTCGCTCCATTGTATCGCAGCAATAAAAAGACGCTGCTGGTATGCTTTATGGGGCATAAAGGCTTCTCCGCCGAAGTCGGCACACCCGGTAAATATGTGCCCAGCTACACCTTCCCCGAAAGCGCCATTTCCGCTTTAGCCAAGGCGGTCGAATATTCCGAACGGCTGACCCGGCCGGAAAGCGCGCCGGTGAAATTCCATGATGTTAACCGCGAGAAAGCGCAGCAGATTATCAGCGCCGCCCGCAAGCAAAGCCCGCAGCCTCGTTCGTGGCTGTCCGGTGACGGGATTGGCGCTTTGCTGGGATGCTACGGTATCCGCTACGCGGAGACAAAATTCGCCAAAACCTCCCATGAAGCCGCCGCGATTGCGGCTAAAATCGGCTTTCCCGTGGTGATTAAACTGTCCTCGGCGACGATTACACATAAGACGGAAGTCGGGGGCGTGCAGCTCAACATCAATTCGGAGAAAGATGTTGTCCAGGCTTTCGAGACGATTAAGGCTAAACTGACCCAACTCGGCAGGGAAAAAGAGATGGACGGCGTGATGATTCAGAAGATGGTCACGGAAGGCGTCGAGGCGATTGTGGGCGTGTCCAACGACCCATCCTTCGGGCACCTGATTATGTTCGGCACCGGCGGCGTCAACGC
>PMCB01000111.1:0-3622 GCA_003153955.1 Dehalococcoidia bacterium
ATGAACCTCTGGGATGCGCTGGAGAAAAACCTCAAAGAAAAATTCGAGTGGCCGCAGCCTGAGATCGAAGAATTTCTGAAAAAAGTCGATGCCACCAAAGAATACTGGGATATGGTCGAGCGGAACAACTAAACCGCCCGATAAAATAAAATCTAGAAAGACGGATAAAGATTATGCCCAAGAAATATCATATTCACCCGAAAGCCACTCCCCTCGAGTTGGACTATTTTTTCAAATTTAAAATAGTGCGGGGAGAAAACTGTATTAATTGCGGCAAGTGCACCAAAGTTTGTATTTACCAGGCGCACAAGCGGAGCGAAGCTGACCCGCGTATCATGGCAGACCCGAACACGGTTGTTTGTAAAAACTGTTTCCGGTGCATCCAGGAATGCCCGCGCGGCGCACTCGAAAAGTCTCTGGACAAAGTATATCTGAATACCGGCGGCGCTTACTGGAAACCTGACATGCTGCTTACTCTCTATAAACAATCTGAAGACGGGAACGTTCCCGTTTCCGGTGCAGGCTACCGCGGCCCGTTTACCGGCACCGGATTTGATAGTATGTGGACCGATATGTCCGAAATCGTTCGTCCTACCCGGGACGGGATCCACGGGCGTGAATACATCAGTACCTCCATTGACCTGGGCCGCAGACTGAATCATCTGGTTTTTGGCGCGGAAGGACAACTAATATCCAAAGTACCCGATACGGTTGAGATATCTCTGCCGATTATGTTCGATACCCCGGCGGAAAAATTAAGCTCAAGTATCAAGCTTGCGATGGTAAAAGCCGCGGCTGAACTCAACACCTTCGTGATTATCCCCGTCGCCGATATCACCGCTGAGTTTGAGAAACATAGTGATAATATTATCCCCCGGATGACTGCTTCGGAAATTGACACTCATAAGGAAATAATTAAAAAAGCCCGTATCGTGTCTGTCGATTGTGATAATTCGGTATTAAACGGTCTGGCTGACCTGAAAGATAAAATTAAAAAAATCGGTAATGCCCTCTGTATCATTCGCGTGCCGGCGGTTAAGGACGTGGAATATACAGTAAACAAACTGGCGCACGACGGCGCGGAAATTATCCATGTTGTCGCCGATTACCGCGGACAGGAAATTAACAGCCCGGCAGGTTCCGGCAGCCGGCACCTCAAGGACATCATCCGGTCTGTTCATCTAAGACTGGTAGAAGACAAGCTGCGAGATGAGGTCATTATCATGGCCTCCGGCGGCATCGCCCTGGCAGAGCATGTCACCAAAGCGATGCTTTGCGGCGCCGACCTTACCGCGATCGACCTACCCCTGATGGTCGGGCTGGGCGGCCGGATTTATGAAGAACAGAAACAAATTTTAGTCCTTCCGGAAGGGTTATCCAAGCTTCCTAACTCCGTTATTACGCAGCGCATGGTCAATCTCATGGCCGCCTGGCATTCGCAGATACTGGAAATGATGGGCGCTATGGGAATCCGTGAAGCGCGCCGCCTGCGCGGAGAATCCGGCCGGGCAATATTCTTCGAAGAAATAGATAGAGACACTTTCGGTAAATTATTTTTAAAATAAAAGAAAGCTGTGAGCATATGAAACCATCAACCGTAAACATTAAACTGGCACCATCAAGGTTCAAGCACCAGGTACCGAAATACAAGGTAACCCGTTCCGATGCATGTATCAACTGCGGCACATGTGCTAAAACATGCCCGTACGGCGTACATGAAAGGGTTGAGGGGCATAATAAGATAAAACCGCCCATCAACTACAAATGCATCGGCTTCGAGTGCCAGAGCAAGGATTTCTACTGCGTCGCGAAATGCCCGCAAAAAGCCCTGAGCCTGTCATTGAATCCTATGTATGCGACACTCGGTGACTTTCGCTGGACTGCGGATATGATCACCGGAACATGGATCATGGCGGAAACAGGGGCCCCGCCGGAGCGTAAAGATCTCGAATACAATGTCGGCAATTCCGGCGGCGGGTTCGATAAGTTACGTTTCAAATTTCCGGCACACCCTAAAAAGGTAAATAAATCGGAAATATCCACCGAAATTCCGCTCAACCGCAGAAATGACGGCCGGGCGAATGTTGTAATTTCAACTCCGGTCTACGGCGGCGGTATGTCCTTCGGCTCTGTCAGCCTTCCTACGATGACCGGCAAGGCGCACAATGCGACTAATTGGAATACTTTTACCTGCACCGGAGAAGGCGGTTTCCCCGATAACCTCCTGCCGTACAACGACCATGTAATCACCCAGGTCGCCACCGGTCTGTTCGGGGTGCGCGAAGAGACGATTCAGCGGGTAAAAATCGTCGAATTTAAATATGCCCAGGGCGCCAAACCCGGTCTCGGCGGCCACCTTCTCGGCGAGAAAAATACCGAAAGCGTCGCTAAAATGCGCGAAGCAGTTAAAGGCACATCGCTTTTTTCCCCGTTTCCGTTCCATTCGGTGTATTCCATCGAAGACCATAAAAAGCATATCGATTGGATTAAAGAAATCAATCCCCATGCTTTGGTCTCCGTCAAAGTTTCCACTCCCAATGATGTGGACATGGTCGCCGTGGGTTCTTACTACGCCGGCGCGCATATCATCCACATCGACGGCGGCTACGGCGGCACCGGCGCGGCGCCTGATATTGCCAAGAAAAACATTGCCATGCCGATTGAGTATGCCATTACCAAAGTGCATAATTTCCTGAAGGATGAAGGCGTCCGCGAAGGTATCACGCTCATCGCTTCCGGCGGTATCCGCTCGGCTCACGACTTGGTCAAGGCGATTTGCCTGGGCGCCGACGGCGCAGTTATCGGCACCGCTGAAATGGTCTCACTGGAGTGCGTCCGCTGCGGCAACTGCGAATCGGGACGCGGCTGTGCCAGGGGCATCGCTTCCACCGACTCTGAGCTGGCGGACCTGTTTAATGAGGCTTGGGCAACGCAGCGCCTGACCAACATGTATAACGCCTGGAACCTCCAGTTGGTTGACCTCCTCCAGAAGTTTGGCATGAAAAGCGTCCGGGAACTCGTCGGGAGAACGGACTTGCTGACGCACATAGATTATAGCAGTCAAGAAACGGAGTCAGACCATAATGGATAATGCTGAAAAAATATTGTCTTCGCGCTCTGAATTATGCAGCCGGTTACCGGAGCTCGAAGCTAACACCGAAGAGGAAGGCGGCTGCGGCGTTACGGGATTTGTCTGTTCGATTCCCGTAACCGGGAAAAACATCTTCGAACCTTCAGCCCAGATGCACAACCGAGGCAACGGCAAAGGCGGCGGTATCGGCGCGGTCGGATTCATTCCGGAAGCATTGGGGGTAACCCGGAAAATCCTGGATGAAGACTATATGCTGCACATTGCGCTGCTGGATCCCGGCGTGGCTCAGGAAATCGAAAATACCCATATCAAGCCGTATTTTAAAATCGATAAATTTGAAAAGCTCGATACCATCGATGACTACAAGAGTATCGGCCTGGAAGTCAAACCACCGGATATTATGCGGTATTTCGTCCGGGTTAAAACTGATGTTTTGGATAAATTCATTACCGACGAGAATTTCAAATCCCTGGACCGGCGCGATGCCGAAGATGAGTTTGTCTATCAGAACAGCTTCAAAATTAACAAGCA
>PMCB01000111.1:3631-6431 GCA_003153955.1 Dehalococcoidia bacterium
TGCCATCCCTTCAGCGCCCTCAATGAAGCGCTGGTGCATAATGGCGATTTTGCCAATTACCAGTCAATTCTGGAATATTTAAAACAGCGTAATTACTACCCGCTGTTTTTAACCGACACGGAAGAAGCCGCCCTGCTGCTCGACCTGTGGAGCAGGGTGTACAAATACCCGCTGGAATATTTAATCGAGGCTTTGGCGCCGACTTCAGAAATGGACTTCGATATGCTGCCCGCGCAAAAACAGGCAGTTTATAAAGTCATTCAGAAACATCACGTCATTTCTTCCCCGGACGGGCCGTGGTTTTTCATTATCGCCCGCAATGATGTCAAGAACGATCAGTTCCAATTGATCGGTATCACGGACACCGCCATGCTCCGGCCGCAGGTATTCGCCCTGCAGGAAGGCGAGGTGCAAATCGGCCTCATCTGTTCCGAAAAACAGGCCATTGATGCCACCCTCGTATCTCTCCAGCGCGAAGATGCCCGCTTCCGCCCGATTGCCGATAAATACTGGAACGCCCGCGGCGGCAGTTATACCGACGGCGGCGCTTTTATCTTCAGCCTGAAAGATGCCGCAGACGGCTCCGGTAAAAAACAGCTCATTTGCGCCGATAAATTCGGCAAGGTCATTGAAACCACCAAAGATAAGGTTGTGGTAGATGTCTCGAAGAAAACTAAAGTAAAAGCGGCCGAAGGCAAAGCCATTGAAGATAAACTTGCCGCTTTGTTCGCAGAAACAGACGGCTCCGCAGCAAATAAAATCTTCGCTTATATCCGGGATGCGATGATTGGATTCCAAACCGATACCGGGGATTTCAGGTTCGCAATTGAAACGATTAAGTCTCTCGGTCTGAAAAACGATGCTTTTAAACAGACAGCTATTACCGCTTTAACCCTGTTGAACGACCTGCGGTACAATACCGGAAAAATTAAACGCGGTTCCGTGCTGCACGTACTGCAAATGAATCTGGATGAACTGCTGGCAGCTACGCCGATGATTACGGAAAAATCAACCTCCCGGTTCGCGCAAATTGATTTTACCAATCGCGCTGCGTTGCGAAAACCGCACCAGACTGAGCAAACCCTGGTTATTGACGCGGGACATTTTGAGCCCGAAGGCGAAAACTGCGATGCAGTGCTCATGGTCAAAGCCTTCAAACTCGGCTGGCGGAATTTCATCGTGTACAAATACCGCGGCCAGCGTTTCACCGGCTGCGGTTTCGGCCCGGCGACTAAAGGCGTCAGGATCGATGTTTACGGTTCGTCCGGCGACTACCTGGCATCCGGCATCGACGGTATGGAAATATATGTCCACGGCAACGCCCAGGACCAGCTCTGCCAGATTATGAAAGACGGCAAGCTGGTAGTCTACGGCGATGTTGGACAAACCTTTATGTACGGCGCTAAGGGCGGCTCGGTATTCGTCATGGGCAACGCCGCCGGGCGTCCTTTGATTAACGCTGTTGGTAAACCGCGTGTGGTCATCAACGGCACCGCCCTCGATTACCTGGCCGAATCCTTCATGGCAGGTGATGCGTTGAACGGCGGCGGGTTTGTCATTCTGAATGGCCTCGGCTTCGATGACAATGACGGAGCGATCCGCGAACTGGATTCGCCTTATCCCGGCTCGAATATCTTTTCCCTGGCCTCGGGCGGCGCGATTTATGTGCGCGACCCGCACCGGAAACTGGTGGAAGAGCAGCTTAACGGCGGACAATTCGCCAAACTGATAGAAGCAGATTGGAAATTAATTGAGCCGTATCTCGCGGAAAACGAAAAACTGTTCGGCATCACCATTGACCGCCTCTTGACAGTTGACGGTGAGAAGAAAGCCCCCAAAGATGTCTACCGTAAGATCCGCCCGAAGAAAACAGGGGCGCAGGTCGATGACGACGGATTAGCCGAAACAACAGACTGAGTCGAATAACATTCATAACTGAATATCTGAAGTTTTAATAAGGTGGGTTTTCGCTGAACCCACCTTATTCTTTTGTCCCTCACCTACTTGCCAGCATTAATTAATCCTGCTACGATTACGTTGCAGGGAGACACAAAATGGCAAATAAATTAAGTCATGTAAATTCCAGCGGCGAAGCTAAAATGGTGGATATCAGCCTGAAAGGGGAGACCGTCCGCGAAGCTGTTGCCAAAGGCTCCGTCATAATGCAGCCGGCGACTCTGGAACAGGTGAACAATGCCTCTATGAAAAAAGGCGATGTGCTGGCCGTTGCCCGTATTGCAGGCATCATGGCGGCTAAAAAAGTCCCCGACATTATTCCTCTCTGCCACATGATCCCCATTGACAGCATCACCATCGATTTCGACCTTACCGCAAATGACCGTATCGGCATTACAAGTACGGTGAAAACCGCCGGCCGGACCGGCGTGGAAATGGAAGCCCTGACCGCGGTCACTGTCGCGGCACTGACGATTTACGATATGTGCAAAGCCGTTGAAAAAGGCATGACCATCACCAATATCTACCTGGAGACCAAAACCGGCGGGAAAAGCGGCGCATACCATCGGAAGGTTTAGATGATTGAGATTATCCGGGCCGAAGAAAAGCATGTCACCGCTATCGGCAAACTGTGGTGGGAATTTATGATCTTCCACCAGAACCTCGACCATATTTTCACGCCGCGCGAAGGTGCAACTATCGGCTTCGAAGAAAATCAGGTACGCCGGTTAATGAAATCAGAAGACGGACTGGTACTGGTAGCGGTGGATAACGGCAAGGTAGTTGGCTATTCTCTGTCTGAAATCCGCACGGCTAACCCGGGTTTCCATCGTGAGAAATATGG